>CALFHQ010000927.1 GCA_937876385.1 uncultured Pseudomonadota bacterium | reverse complement strand
TCTTGAAGAGGTGGGCAACGCTTCGAAGGTCCAGATTGCTGAAGAAGTTGTCGGCAAGTCCTGAAGGGAGCATTGCGGGGATGCACCCCCTGGCGTACTCCAACATCCAGGCCCGTCTGGGAACGTTGTACCCCTTGGCCTGCCGTCTTTCGAGCAGAGCGGCGTCTCCGGGTTTGAAGACCGTTTTCTCTACATCTCCGGCGTAGTAGGTCCACATTTCTCCGTCGATCATGAAGTCATAGACGTCGGCGAAGTAGCGTCCAGAATGCCCCTCTGTACCGATTGGGGTTCCAAAGAGGATGATGTACTCGGTCAAAGACCCGTACAAGAGGGTCAACTGTCCCATGGCTCCATTGGCTGTGTTGAACATCCAGTCCTGGGTCGTGCAAATGCGGCCTGGGTAGCGCCGATCCAGATCAGCCACGACCGCTGCCAGCTTCTCTTCTGTGGTTCCCCGGTCCACTCCGGCTCGTGCTGCCTGGTGCAATTCCTCGGGATCGAAAATGTAGCTCATGAGTCCTCCATCCTTGCGTCAGCGCTCCATTTCGGCATACCATCGGTCGGAGGGTACACCATGGACGGAAACAAGATCCAGGAAACACTGAAAGGTCTGTTGGGCGCTGACAAGGTCCGCAGCGACCCCCAGCAGATGGTAAGCTACAGCACGGACCTTTTTCCCAGGAACCAGATACTCAAAGTTGCGGGGGAAATTCCGGCCACCGAACCCCACGCCGTTTGCTTTCCCGATTCCGTCGAGGACATCGTCAAGGTGATGGCTTTCTGTTCCCAGTGCCGTCTTCCTCTCATCCCCTACGCAGCCGGTTCCGGCGTTTGCGGCGCTACCATTCCTGAGCACGGCGGCGTCGTCATGGATGTCAAGGGGCTCGACGAGATTCTCGACTTCAATCCGGAGGATGAAACCGTCACTGTGATGGCCGGTTTGATGGGAGAGCGACTCGAGGATTTCCTGAACTCAAAGGGGTTCACACTGGGTCACTTCCCCTCTTCCTTCCGCTGCTCATCGGTTGGGGGTTGGGTCGCATGCCGCTCGGCCGGTCAGTTCTCCAGTCGCTACGGCAAGATTGAACACATGACTTTGGGAGCAGAGGTGGTGATCCCCCCCGGCAGGGTTGTTCAATTGGGCATCCTCGGCGGCGGACATCCTTCTGACCCGATGTTGGATCTCATGTTGGGAAGCGAAGGGACCTTGGGGGTTCTGACTCGTGTGGTGCTCAAAGTTGAGCCGCTGCCCCCCGAGATCGACTTTCGGGGATTTGCGTTTGTCGACGTGGAGTCGGGCATCGATGCCATGCGTCGGATCATGCAGGCTCCGCTAAAGCCCACCGTCATGCGCTTGTACGACCCCTTGGACAGTCTCATCGCCGGCTTCCACTCCAAACCCGACGGAAAGGAAGATTTGAACTTCATTGCCGCCAGACTCAAAGGGGTGAAGAAGCTTGTAGCGGATGCCGTAACCGGCTTGAATTCGAAGGCTCTGACGACGGTTCTATATCGCCCGAAGATGCTGAACAACGTCACCGAGATTCTCCCCGCTCGCCCCCTCATGATCGTGGGCGTTCAGGGGGACAAGCCAAACATCTCGGGGCAATGGGACGAGGTCGGGCGCCAGGTGAAGCACTGTCGTGGAGAGGACCTCGGACCGGAGCCTGGATTTGATTGGTACAAGCGTCGATACGCTGTCTCGTACAAGCAGAGCAAGATTTTCCGCACGGGGGCGTTTGTTGACACCATGGAGGTGGCAACTACCTGGGACAACCTGTTCCCCCTCTACAAGGCGATATTCAAGGCCATGGCCCCGCATGTTTTCATCATGGCCCACTTCTCCCACGCCTACGAAGACGGCTGCTCTATCTACTTCACTTTCGCCGGATATCGTCCGTCAAAGCAGGCATCTCTGAGCCTCTACCAGCGCACCTGGCAGGCCGGTCAAGGGGCAATTCTTCGTCACGGTGGAACCATCACGCACCATCACGGAGTGGGGATTTTGAAGCGCCCCTATCTGGAACGGGACACACCCGGAGGGCATGATCTGTTTGCCGCAGTGAAGAAGGCCGTGGATTCCCCTGGCGTGTGCAACCCCGGCAAGCTGTACGGCGTCGATTGAGGAGGTGCGTTCAATGAGTCAAGCTATCTCGGGCTCTCGGATAAAGAGGGAGCTGGTTCGGATCCTTGGTGGGCATCGAGTGGTGCAGTCCGAGGCCCATCGATACGTCATGGTTTACATCGACTCTCCCCAGAGCGCCTCTGCTGCTGTGGCCTTTGCACAAACCGAAGGCATTCCGGTGTTTCCCCATTTCGTGGGACTGGAAGAACCCCACCCGGAGGAGTGGTCCATTCGACTCAACCTGGAGCGCTTGAACGCCGTCACGGAGTTCAGCCCAAACTCCAGGCTGGCTTCGTTCCAATCAGGAATTCGAGTAGAGTCTCTTTTCGAGTGGCTGTACGACCGCAACCTGGACCTGGGCATCTCACCAGAGACCTTCTCGACCATGGAGTTGTGGGAGTTCATGCTGAACCCCTCTCCCGGTCGATTCGGTCCCCGCTTTGGGCAGAAGTGGAAGCAGGTTTTTGCCATCAAGGCGGTGCTCCCCAATGGGCGGCTGTTCTCCACGAGCCTGGCCCCCGCCAGGGCCACCGGTCCAGACTTCAGCTCCCTGATTCTCCTGGGGCAAGGACGTTTCGGGATTCCGTTGGAGATGACCCTTCGCCTTCAGACGAATCCTCGCAAGAAGCACTACCTGGCCTTTGCCCTCGACTCACTGGCAGATGGGCTCGAGCCAGCGTGGGATGTATCCCGGCACACCAAACCGGAATACATCGAACTGAGCACAAACAAGGATCGCACAGAACCCAACCTCCCCGAGCACTTCCTCCTGGTGGAGCTCTGGGGAGAGGGAAATCGCCTCTCAGTGCGCCGTGAACGTGTGAAGCGGGCGCTGCGAAACGTGGGACGCCAGGTGGATGTACCCTACGAGACCCTCCTCGGGCTCGACCAGACGTACGGATTCCATGCGGCCACTTCGTGCCAGATGTTGACGTCCCGAAGCCGCCTCCCGGAAGCACTAAAGCAGTTGGAGCAGCAAGCTGCCGACAGGGTGAGAAAGGTTCGCGTGCGAGGCTTTGTCGACAGCCACGCCTGCATTACTGTTGACTGTCCATCCATGGATGATTGCGACATGAGTCCCTTCCACCCGGTGGGAGTTTACGGGTCCACCGGCTCCGGCG
>CALFHQ010000926.1 GCA_937876385.1 uncultured Pseudomonadota bacterium | reverse complement strand
CGGTGACTGTGGCCCCCCCGGCGAGGGTATTGTCCCCAATCTTGAGGCTGAGAACCCGGGCCCCGGGGGCGATTCCGTTGTATCCCTTGCGACCCTGGATTTCGAACCCGGAAGCGATCCCTGCGCAGTGGCTTCCGTGGGAGCCGTCGGGGTAGTGGAAGACCACCTCGTTGCGTTTGGGGTCGAGGTGAATGGCGACTCCCATGGTGGGGGTTCCGGCTTCAGTTCCCTGGCGGCGGAAGACGAGGGGTTTGAGCGTCTCGGCGTATTCCCCCATGGCCTCTTCATCGTCTACATGACCATCTCCATCGGTATCCACCCAGACCTGCCAGACTTCCTTGCCCTCGATGAGAACCTTCCCCAGCAGTACGGCGAATCGGTCCCGACTGCTTCCATTGTCATTGAGATCGGGGACCTGGGAGTTCTGGAAACGGCGCTCGTCGATGAATCCCAGGCGAAGGGACTCCAATTGAGGCGCCGGAGAGAGCTTGAGATGCCCCCGCACGACCCCTCCGCTGCCCGACAAGATCGGCTCGGAGCCTTCCATGGACTCCTCAACCTCCTTTACGTGAACCACTCCCTGCCCCGTGAAGTCTCTGGCATCAATGACTTTGACCTCTCCGGTGCTGGTCTTCTGCAGCCCGGGGACGGTCATGTCCACACCGGTATCCAAGATCGCCACGACGACCCCTCGGCCATCCCAGGTAGGATGGTCCGTGATAAACTTGGAGGCTCCGATCCTGTCTGTGGACAGCAGGTCGTAGTAGTTCACCTCGTCCTTTCCTCGAGCCATTCCCGTGGTCAGCAATACGGCCACCAGTGACATGATAAGCCTGCGCAACATCCGATTCTCCTTGACGCCGGTTTCGTTCTAACGGGGTCCAGTTTCAATCTCACAAACGTAGCAGAATCCCCCCTGGAACACAAAACGTAATGCCCGTTGGCACCAATGGAAAGTGGCCAATGTTGTGGACTCCGCCCATTCCCCTTTGACAGCCCCCCCCGGCCACTGATACATTCCCAACGCAGCTCTGGACTTTTCCTGGAGGGAACCATGCGCGCTTGGACGAATTTGATTTTCGCAACGATTCTTGTCGCCTCACTGGCACTGACAGCTTGCTCCGGCAGCGACGACAACGACAATACGCCCTCAGACACCGCCACACAGAAAGACAATGCAGTGGCGAAGGATGTCGCCGATGACGAGTCAACCCCTGCGGACGTCAAAACCGAGGACAACACCCCGGTTGAAACCGTGGAGGAAACCGCCATCGAAGACGCAGTGGTCGTCCCCGATGGCTTCCACACCGGAATCTCTGCGAAAGGCTACGGCCAGTTCTGCCGCCTCGACTCGGAGTGCTCGGAATTCGGGCTCACCTGCTTCAACTACGGCCCCGAAGATGTTCGCCCCATCTGCTCCAAAGAGTGTGACACGAACATGGACTGCCCGGAGTATTACGTTTGCCAGTACAAGTCGGGCTTCGAATCCCCGGTCAAGATTTGCATGCAAGCTCCCTACTGCTCGGAGTGCCAAGACGATATCCAGTGCAAACTCGCCGGTATGAAATGCGTCACCGACGAGACGGGGGGGAACTTCTGCTCTTACGCCTGCGACCCCGGCGTCCCGGGATGCCCGGCGGGCAGCCACTGCGTCTTCTCCCAGGACAGGGCCGACTGGTACTGCCAGCCTTTCTACGGCTCCTGCCTCGGCGACGGCACTCAGTGCGCCCCCTGCCGAATCGAAGATCAGTGCGCTTCCGGCCACCACTGCATCAACCTCGCATTTGACGCCGAGTACTTCTGCTCCAAGGAGTGCACCGACTACCACGACTGCCCTGCCGGGAGCGATTGCTTCGACCTCGGCACACCCACCGGGCTGTGCCTCATGATCGCCGGTGACCAGGGTATCCCCGGTTGCCACACCGCGACCCAGGAGTTCTGCCACGAATGCAAGGCCCATCACGAATGCAAAGAGGGCATGCTCTGCTACCTGGGACCCAACAACACCGGCTACTATTGCGCTCCGGAGTGCAAGTCCGACAGTGACTGCCTCCCCGGCACAACCTGCGCAGGGTCCTTGAGCATTGACGGCAGCGGATTCTTCGATGGCTTCGTTTGCCGACTTCAGGACGGAGTGACGTGCAAGCAGCTTCGAGAAGAAGAATCTACCCCTGACGAATAGCTCACAAATCCCCCCAGACAAACCCATACAGACCGTCGGAGGAACCCATGGAGTTTCCTATCTCCAATCGATTGAATCGGCTGGGCGGCTATGCCTTTGATGAGTTAGGCAACAAGGTCAAAGAGTTGGAAGAACAAGGGGTCAAGGTCATCGACTTCGGAGTGGGCGACCCCCGCTACCCAACCCCCGAATTCATCCGGAAAGCGGCTCAAGCTGGAATCGATCACTACGCCACAGCCGGCTACCCAAGCTATGCCGGTAGCAAGGAATTTCGGACGGTTGTGGCACAATGGATGCAGCAGCGCTTTAATGTTTCTCTGAATCCAGACACCGAAATCATGGCCACCATCGGCTCCAAAGAAGCCATCTTCAACTTTCCAGAAGCCGTCCTCAATCCGGGAGACATGGTGTTGGCCCCAACCCCGGGCTATCCCCCGTACCGAACCGGAGCGGCCTTTGCCGAAGGGTCCGTTTATCTCTACCCCCTCCTCCCCGAAAACGCCTACCTCCCCGATTGGAGCTCCTTTCCTCCAGACGTTCTGGAGAAGGCCCGCATCCTGTGGATAAGTTATCCAAACTCGCCCACCGGAGTGA
>CALFHQ010000925.1 GCA_937876385.1 uncultured Pseudomonadota bacterium | reverse complement strand
GGTAGCCTGCAGGGTCTCGGCGTCGATGAACACCGTGGCGAGCTTCACACCAGACAACTTCACTCGGGCGCCGTCCTGGAAGTTCTCACCGACAACCGATATCTCGAATTCGGTGTCTTCGCCCCCCCAGTTGGGCGACACCGCCAGAACTTCGGGGTCGATCACATCCACATCCCGTTCCTTCACCGTGAAGGCGTTGGCAGCGCTGGCCACCTCTCCCTGGTCACCCTGGATGAGGAGGGTGTATACGCCCGGTTCCAATCCAGCGGGCACCACGGCGTCGATGAGGGTATCCGACGTCACAGTGACATTCCCAGTGGGCAACTCTGTGGCACCCACAAAAACCGCAACTCCTTCAAAGAAGCCGGCTCCGAGGAGCTTGATGGGGGTTTCCTCGTCGGTATATCCTTCCCCAGGCACCACACTGTCCAAGGCCAACTCCCCTTGTCCGGAGATCACCTCAAAACCATCGCCCAAGATGGCGGTATTCCCACCGGGATTCTCCACCACGACGTCATGGAAACCCACGGCGAGCCCCGAAGGGACAGTCGCGGTAATCTTGGTGCTGGTGATGGAGGTGATGAACTCGGCGTCCACCTGGGTCGACCCGATGAAGAGGGACAACCCGGCCTCGAAGCCTTCTCCCAGAATGATCACCGCCGTTGCCTCGGAATCGAGTCCCGAATCCGGAGAAATGCTGGTGACCTCCAGAGAATCGACAGTAGTATCCTGTTCGATGACGTCCTCTACGGGACCACCGGCAGTCTCCACTACCAGTCTCATGACCCAGTTCCCGCTCACGCCCAAGGATTCCGCTTTGTACCAATCGAACCCCTGGCCAAACGGGTCTGCTGCAAGGATGTAGTTCACGTTGGAGACAATGGTCGGACTCATCGTCGAACCATCTGCGGTAATGGAGGGAGTTCCGGTCCAGCCCTGGTAGAAGGCCACCCGGATTCCGCCGGAGTTCACCACGACGTTGTCCGCCTGAATATCCACAGAAGGCAACTGCTCAATCTGTCCCGACCCGGAAGCCAGATCAATGGAAGTCAGCGAGGCCGTTCCAGAGGCCAGCTCAGCGCCGGGCTGGGCACTGGTCCCCAAATCGGCAAAAATCTTGTAGCCAACCTGTTTGGTCGTGGCCGCCTCCCCCATTTGTCCGGCAAAAAGCAAGTCCACCCGCTTCAGCGTCACCGGGTAATCCCCCGGATCCGGCTGGAACCTCACGGCGAACGCTTCCCCCTCAACGAAGCCTCCCATCGCTGCCAGTTCCATCCCGCTGTCAGTCAACTCAAAGCCGTCCCACTTATACTCTTTCTCAGCAGCCAGACTCGTCGATGCGGCCAAGGCAACCACCAACGAAACCACAAAAAACAACTTGCTGCGCATCGTGTCCTCCCAACGTACTTTGACTCGTTCAAGGCACTACTATATCATCTCCGCAGCGGCTCTCACAAGGAGATGTGAATGCGACCTCGCCCAACTGCTGTCCTGATGTTTTTCATGGGGGCGATGCTACTCTCCTCACCGGCGGCGGCATACTTGTACAATGGACTCGTGTGGCCCGAAGAGATGCGCCCCGTTCCCTATTGGCTCGGCCACTCGAGCGACGACCTCGGCCCCGAGCGCACCCTCGAACTGCTTCAAGAAGCGGTGGGGCGGTGGACCGAGGTTCCCTGCAGCTCCTTCGACATGACCTATCAAGGAACCACTGACCTCCCGTTGAAGGCAGACGAAACCAACGTAATCACCTGGATAGAGGAAGACTGGAATTGGGGGTCTCTCGTCCTGGGAGTCACCGCGTACGCGGTATACGACGGCGTTCCCATCGCCGACATCGGCTTCAATGGAGTGGACTGGACCTGGGAAGAGGGAGCCAACTCCCTGGCCGTCGGCCTCGGACAGGTGCTCTACACCGGCAAAGCCGACCCGGCACCGGTCATCACACACGAACTGGGCCACTTCATCGGATTCTCCCACTCTCTTCAAAACAGTTCTGCCACCATGTACGGCGGCTACCTCCCCGGAGGAGTCCAGGCAACCCTCTCTGCAGACGACAAGTTGGGCCTGTGCCGGCTCTATCCAAACGGCACAGACGAGTGCAAGAGCGACGCCGACTGCACCCCGGGGGACACCTGCACGGACTACGGAGACGTGGCGGTGTGCGCCGAACCCTACGACGACTGGGGCGACCCCTGCGGCATCGAATACATCAACTGCTTTGGCCTTTGTATCATGAAGGGCAACGGAACCGGCTACTGCTCCAGAGGGTGTGACGAAGACGAAG
>CALFHQ010000924.1 GCA_937876385.1 uncultured Pseudomonadota bacterium | reverse complement strand
GGTACGAGGAAGTCCCGGGCACCTTCTGGAGTGCTCTTCATCAAGGTCGGTGTTTCAATCTCCAGGAATCCTTCGGAGTCCAGGAACTGCCGGGTGACCCGGTTGGCCGCCGCACGCTTGATAATCCGCTGCTGCATCTCCGGTCGTCTGAGATCCAGATAGCGGTACTTGAGGCGGAGCTCTTCGTGGGCATCGATGTCATCCCGGATAACAAAGGGAACCGTCTCCGCTTTGTTGAGCACCTGAAGGCGCTCCGCGATGACTTCGATCTCCCCGGTGGGCATGTCTTTGTTGACGTTGTCTCCTCGACTGACGACTCGCCCTTCGACGGCAACAACCCACTCCTGGCGAAGCGCCGTGGCGGACTGATACACATCGGTATCCTTGTCGAACATCAACTGCGTCATTCCCGACCGGTCTCGAAGGAGGACGAAAATCTGCCCCCCCATGTTCCGAACCTGATGCACCCATCCCATAAGGACCGTTTTGGTCCCTTCTTCGGTGCCACGAAGGTCGCCACACATATGCGTTCTGCGGATCTGCTCGACAAATACCATTTCAATTCCTCATCTCAAGGGTCTTCAAGACAGAAGTTCCCACAGAAACTAACCGATTCGTCGTTCTTTGGCAAGCCGATGCGAAGTGCAGCGGTGTCGACACGGGCCAGGGCCAGTTGGACACGCCCTCAGTCGTCCTCGGGCATGCTGTCCACGGGTCCGTAAAAGAAGAAATCCCCGGTTTGGAGGTCGCGCAGATTCTGTCCATTGTCTTTCAAGAACCGCTCTCTCTCCCCGTCGGGGAACCGAATGGCCTTTTGGGCATAGGCGTCGCACCAGCCACACCGAAGGCAAGAGGTGGTACGGCAATCCTTCTTCAAGAACCCTTCCAGATAGCCATCCAGAGCCTTCCCGTCGATATGAAAATGGGGGGGAGCACTGCGCTTTCGGTAGGCCAGCGCCTTGGTGACATCAAAATGTTGCGGCTTGAAAAAGGCCGCTGCAGTCTTCAGCGCTCGTTTCGGGGAAAAATAGCCGTCCAAGCGCTCTTGCCGATAGCCGGGAATGAGATCCGCCAGGTTTCCCTCGTACTCCCCCGTTGCGTAAGCTGCGAGGTTGCGAAGGAGTTGGGGTGTGGGGGACGTCCGGTCGAGGATCTTGAGCCGGTCCACCCCCTCCGCCTCGAACAGCGGAACATCCTGAGGGCGCATCCACTGCCCGGCGACAATCCGACGAGGTTCGGCGACTTTCGACTGGCCGCACTGCGCCTCGCACAGGGGAAGGGAGAACAACCCCGACCCATTGGAGGAATGTGAGGAGACATTTCCGTGGTAGAAAGACTGGTTGCATCGGTTGAGGCACGACAGGTTGGCGCTCACCTCAACCTTGAGGCGAGTCTGTTTCTTGATTGAGCGGATGAGAGCGAAGTCCTTGTTCTCAAAGAGAATTACGACACTTGCACCGGCATTTTCCCACTGCACCGCCTTCTCTACGGAGTCCACCCCGGCCATCATCGACACGGCAATATGGGCGTTTGGCAATCGCTTTCGTATCTTCGCTGCCAGATACGGTATGGAAACCGTGAACCAGGTCACACCCTGATCCGCAGCCCAATCGATGATAGAATTCAACGCCTTCTGCCCGCCCCGAGTCATCTCCCGGTTGCTCAGACAGGTTCCATTGAGCAGGTAGTTGAACTCGATTCCTGCCTGGAGGGTCTTGTGGATGAACCGCTCGGCCTTGCGACGGCCGGGTGAGGGTGAAATGAACGTGGCTCGTCCCCCGCCGACAGGATCCTGGGGGAGCTTCCCGAACAGCTCGGTGACCCCGAATTCCTTGGCCGGTGCCAGAAGCGCCTCATCCCAGTTGCATGCAAGTACCCACTCCATTCAACCCTCCAATGAGCCGACAGTCTACCATGGTGAATTTCGTCCACCTATCAAAAGTGGACCGGTCCGGCGAATTTTGGGACTTATGGAAGCGCTATCGCTCGCGCAGGGTGGGCTCAAAACTGGCCAACCAGGAAGGGATGTCTCGAACCTCGAGGGACATGGAACCCAGGGCGAGAACCTCTCCGGACTGCTCCAGGCGAATGAGGAATCTGGGAAGGGTGTCCCGGAGATGCAGCCACTCCACCCGGGTCTCGCCGCGAAGAACGGTGGGAGTCTGAAGACGGTCGTTAAAGGTAAGTTCCATGACATTCACCTGATGCCGCAGAGGCTGGAATGTGAGGGTTCCTTCAAAGGGGACGTCCTTCATGAACTGTTCCAGGGAGAAATGCCCAACCACTGGCACCCTCCCCGACTTGAAGAAGGTCACGATGTCCGATACCCGAGCGACGAACTGAATGTGGAGGTCTCGCTGCCGGTCCGGCTCGTTGACAAAGCGAACGGTCCCACGCCAGACACCTCGCTGTCGAAAGCCCAACTGTCTCATATTCACGGCCTCCCAAATGGTGCGAAACAACTCCCGAATCTCCCGAACTTCAAGAGTAGAAGATGCAAAGAGGACATGCAACAGTCGATTCCCTGGAATAGAAGACCGACAAGCCCCATTCTTCCTTTGATTCGCCCGGTAGTGTCGGGTGGTGGACGTACCCCTGGCTCGGGGTTACAATGGTCCAAACTCTTCCGGCTTTAATGGAGGCCCATCAATGTTCCTCAAGCGAGTGCTGCCTTTCGTTCTTCTTCTGGCTCTGGCCGTCGGAATCCTGCAAGCCTGTTCTTCCAGCAACCGCCAACTCAAGGGCAATGCTTCGAGTGGACTGTCCAGCCGAGTGGAATCGGAAGCAGAGACTTTCCCTGACGTCAAACCGGCAATGGACCGCCTGCGAGAAGGAAAATGCCGGGAAGCGCTGGCCATCTTGCGAGTGTATGTGGACGCCGAAGAGCACGGAGAGCTAACCCACTATCTACTGGGTGTCAGCTACCTTTGCACCGGACACTACCTCAAAGGTGCACACCACCTTCGAATGTCCTACGAACGAAACGGTCCCCTGGAACCTGATGTCCTGGACGTCGCCCAACGCTCTTTTGAAGCCATCCTGGACGACCAGTCCGGAAAGACGACCGCCACAAACACAGCCCGAGCCCTCTACCTCCTGGCCTCCATGGGAGCACCCTCGTGGTATCGGCCGCAAGCCGGAGAGACCCTGGGAATTTACGCACAAACACTTCTCAGCCGGGGAGAGTACAGTCAGGCCCAGAAGGTCGTGGAAGTCATGGAGCGAATCGGAGCGCCGGCGACCTTGAGATTCCTTCCCGAATTGCAGGTTCTGCTGAAACTCGGCTACCTGGACAAGTTGACCGCTGTGGTTCAAAAGGCCATCCCGACGCTGGGCGACCAAGCTGCGGGATTGCTCTGGTCCGCTGGAGAGATGGCCGAGAAGTCCTTCCGGCACGCTCAGGCGATGTGGCTATTTGGCCTGGCCATCAAGCACGGTTACGCTGAAGAAGGTGCCCACCTCCGCTGGACCCAGGCAGCATTGAAAGCGGAGCGATTCGACGAAGCGAAGAACTGCTACGAGGGCTATCTGGACACTCCGGACCCGCAAGAGAAGTTGACTCGAACCTTGGCTGTGACCGACCTGCTCCAGCGATACGACCGCGACAACGAAGCCCGGCTCCTCCTCGAAGACGCCGTCAAGGGCGCCCCGGAGCAGTTCTCGGCTTACAAGGCACTCATCGCCCTGGACAAGAAGCTCAACGTTCCCGGGAAGCGAATCCACGAATTGCTGTGGACCTATCTGTCCCAGGCTGAGTTCTCCCGAGAGGCTGTGGACAGCGTGGGGTCATTGGTGGTCGAGTGGAAACTCGCGCAATCGGGACAGGAACTGTTCAAAGAGCTTCGAGCGAAGGGAAAGTCCACAGACCTCATCGCATTCTTCGAAGGAGCGCTGCACAAACGCCAGGGAGAGGACCGCAAAGCTTCCCGTTCCTTCAAAGAGGCGATGACCGGGGGAACATTCCCTGAGACCCCCCTCAGGATCGCTCGATTTCTGAACGGCGACGGCCACCGGGAAGACGCCATCGAATTCCTGAAAGGGTCCATCAATTCTTCTCCCGACTCGACCCCGCTGGTTCTTGAGTTGGGAGACCTCCTCGAGAGCAAAGAGAAGGGCCAGGGCCTCACCTCCGTCCGAAAGTGGCTCAAGCGCCACTCGCTGCCTGCCCCTCGTTTGCTTCAAGCTGCCAAATGGTTTGAGACTCGCCAGGAGCCAGAAGAGGCCCTGCGACTGGCAAGGCAAGCGTCCAAGGGAGCAGACGATGCGGCCGTTCGATTCTCGGCGAATCTCATGGTGGCTCGATTGCTGCTGGCCTCGGGAAACCCCGAGGAGGCTCTTGTCGCCTACGGCAACGCCCTCAATGAAGCCCCCGACCCCACCGGCGCGTTGCTGGAAACAGCCAAAGAGGCCAAGCAGTCGTCCAACCGAGGACTTGCTTGCCTGGTCACCGGCCGCATGGAATCCCTCCAATCCCCCAAAGAGGCTCTCGTGGAACCGGGCGCCATCCTCTCTTTGCGATGTGGCAAGCCCCTGGCGAAGCTTCTGGAACGCCATGTTTCATCCTCGAAGGACAAGGCAGCAGCCCTCGAGCACCTCGCCCGGGAAGTATGGAATCCAGTGGGCGCCCGAGTCCTGGGAGACGTCTGGTCAAGCTCCAAGTCCGCTCCCCTCCCGGGAAAATTGCTCGCTTCCTTAGCCGAGCTGTTAAGTCGATTCGGAGAACACGAACGGGCTGCACAGTGCGCTGCCGCCTATGTCAAACAGACGTCGGACAAGGCGCTGGCCATGTCCGATCTGGCCCATCTCCTCTCCCTTCATGGCTCCAACCAGGCCGCCTTGACCATCGCTGCAGCCGCATGGAGTCGAAGCGACAACGAGCAGAAAGAGCTCGTGGGCCAACCTACATCTCCCT
>CALFHQ010000923.1 GCA_937876385.1 uncultured Pseudomonadota bacterium | reverse complement strand
GTCAACTTGCCAAAGCTGTTGCCATCGAGGGCCAGGGTGCCCATATCTCTGCCTTCGTGGCGCGCATGCTCCAGGCTCTCCGCTTCGGCGAGAGTTCTTGTGACGGACTTTCCGGGTGGATGTATTGGGGACACGCTATGGTAGCGGGCTTGCTGGTAGCTTGGCTGCCCATGTCGGGGGTCGTGAAGAGTCAGCTCTCCGAGCAAAACCAATTGAACGTTTCAAACTGATTCGAGGTCGTATTTGATGGGTTCCAAGCGAGACTATTATGAAATCCTCGAGGTGACTCGAGAGGTCACCGAGGGGGACTTGAAGCGCGCCTATCGAAAGATGGCGTTGAAGTTCCATCCAGACAAGAACCCCGACGACGAGGACGCTTCCAACCGTTTCAAAGAGGCGGCGGAGGCGTACAAGGTGCTGTCCGACGCCAATCAGCGAGCGGTGTATGATCGGTACGGCCATGAGGGGCTGAAGGGCTCTGGGTTCAGAGGCTTCAGCGGCATGGAAGAAATCTTCGACTTCGGTTCGGACATCTTCGGGTCTATGTTCGGGGATCTGTTCGGCTTTGGGCGCTCCCGTGGGGGCGGCCCTCGCCCGTCGAAGGGTTCCAACGTCAAGATGCGTATGGCGCTGTCTTTTGAGGAATCCTACCGCGGCACAGAGAAGGAGGTTGATCTTCCTCGATATTCCACCTGCGGTCAGTGCAATGGAACCGGGGCAGCGCAAGGGGGCACCGCTACCTGCCCAGATTGCGGGGGACAGGGTCAACGAATCAGCCAATCGGGTTTCCTCACCATGAGCACCACATGCCGCCGCTGTTCAGGGGCCGGTCAGGTTGTCTCGAAGCCCTGCAAGGAATGCGAGGGAACAGGGCAGATTCGAGAGGAGAACTCGCTGACCATTTCCGTCCCAGCGGGGGTCAACACCGGCGACACAATGCGAGTCAATGACGAGGGACAACCCGGCCAGTTTGGTGGACCGCCTGGGGACCTCTTCGTGGTCTTCGATGTGGCGGAACATCCGTACTTCCAGCGAGACGGCCGAGACTTGCACATGGACTTGCCCGTGAGCTTCATTCAGGCCATCCTGGGCGATTCTCAGAGCATCGAGACCATGGACGGCTCCCTCAAGGTGGAGATCCCGGCCGGAACCCAGCCGGGGGACGTCCTGTCTTTCCGCCGGAAGGGAATGCCGGATCCAAACAACGGGCGCCGAGGAGACCTCATGGTACACCTTCGCGTCCTGATTCCGACCAAACTGGAGCGGAAGCAGAAGAAGGCGTTGAAGGAGCTTAAATCTCTCTTTGAAGGAAAATAGCCAATGTGGCTCCCCTTCCGAATCGGCCGCTTTGAGGTCACCGGCAAGCTGCGATACAGCCACTGGTCTGAGGTTCTCTCCGGGCATGCTGCCGAAGGCACCGACCGGGGAGTACGAGTTGCCATCAAGCGCCCTACCCCCACGGTGCTTGAGAGCTCAGAGGCGACCGGTTGGTTTCGGCGAGAAGGCACCCTCCTGTCCGATTTGAGCCACCCT
>CALFHQ010000922.1 GCA_937876385.1 uncultured Pseudomonadota bacterium | reverse complement strand
CCCCGGGACCTCCGGGATCGGGACCTGTCACAGCGGCTACAGCCAATGCGTCGCCGGAGCCTGGACCCAGGACTGCATCAACGAGGCGGCCGTCACCTCCTACGGGTATGAGACCTCGGAGGGCGACAACACCCTCGAGAACTGGTGCTCCGGGGCCGGCGCTGGAGGCGTGGACAACAACTGTGACGGGATCGTGGATGAAGGGTGCCCTTGCAACCCGATCCTCTCGCCGGCGCAGCCCTGCGGTCCGTCGGACGACGACCAGCCGGATCTCTGGGGTGGCCACTGCACCACAGGTATCAACCGGTGCGAGTGGGATCCTGGCGACCACCAGTACGAATGGTCGAGTTACTGCTACGCAGACGAGTGGGGGAGCATCGAGATCTGCGACGGCCTCGACAATGACTGCAATGGCGTCGTGGATGACGACCCCGCATATGTCGGTCCGGAGGAGTCCTGCGTCGCCTCGGCCGGTGTTTCGCCCGGAGATCCTGTGCCGCTCGGGTGGTGCGCCATCCACGGGCACTACGAGTGCCCGACGGGGGTTGGCCACCGGGTGTGTATCACAGGTGCGCCATCGGACGAGGAGTGCGACTTCGGGGACCGGAACTGCAACGGGATCCCGGGAGCCTACGACATCGTCCTGGCCGCAGACGGAGGGGCGGTGCCGCAGGAGTGCACGGATCTGGTCGGCGCCGGCGGTTGGGGGAGCCTCGATACCGGCTTCGCGATCATCTTCAACCACGCCAGTCTCCTGGGCGAGCACGATCTTTTCACCGAGCAGGCCAGCGATGCTTGCCAAAACCTCGACATCTTCGACATGGACGACAAGACCGCCTCGATGATCCTCTTTGCAGACGCAGACACCTACTTCGTCCTCTACGACGATACCTGCAACCAGAGCAAGGAACTGACGTGCTGGGTCCAGGGCGGAGATGAACCGGTGATCATCGAGGACTTTAGCGTCCTCCACGACAACGCGTCAGGAGATCACTTCAAGTGTGAAGCAACCGGTGAGTTCGGGCAGAATATGTATGGTGACGGGGGCGGGGCTAGCGCGTTCAGTTGGGCGCATGGGTCAGCGCCTTTCTAGGTCGAGCAGTAATCTACCAAGATGAAAATATGTTGTATTTGTATATTACAAAATCTACGCTGCCATTGTATGCCGTCTGAAAGTTATGTCCTGCTCCCCACCACTGCAAGCTCCACCTTCCGTTCAACGAATCAAGCGCTACGGGGCTGTTCGGTAACTCCAGTCCGTCCTTGAAGACATGAACAGCCTGCTGTGAAGATTTGAAATGGAACCGCCAGAGGTGGCGCTGATCGTTGTTTAGGACGTGGAAGTGCGTCGCGCATACGCACCCTTCTTCGACCCCCTCCGAATTGAACAGCGGCTCATAGTATGGCACAAATGTGGCTCCGTCGGTGATCCTGAACTCCATATCGGCATTGTTCACCGAATCGCAGGGCCAGCAACCATCTTCGGTACGCCCTTCAACCTCCACTTCTACGATGTATTCCGTTCCGAAGAAGTTCCCTTCTCCCAGAGTCGAGCTTGTCGTGAGGGTGTTCTGGGTCTCGGCACTTGAGCAGGTCCAGTGGCGCCGAAGCCCATCGATCAAGCATGGCTGTCCGGCATCATCCGTCCCCTCGGAAAAGAGGCTTGCTTCCCCTCCGCCCGTGCATTCTCCGGTCCAGGAATAGGAGAAGAGGTCCGTGTTGACGATTTCGTTTGACAGGTCCTCGCTGAACAAGAGGCAATTCCCAGCCTCGCAATCACAGGTACGGGACCCAAGATCCGATATGTCATCATTGGAGAAGACCGTCCATTCATTTCCAGGGTTGAATGCATCGTCACCGTCGGTGTCGCCTACTGTTACCGAGCAGTTACGCCGCAGTGTCATGTCCCTCGTCCTGACTGAATCATCCACGTTGGCCCAGTAGTCTCCCGGGACCGAGCCAATCTTGCCGAATGTGTCCATGATCGTTCTACCGCACCGAAGCACCATCGTGTCATCACCGTTGAAATTGATCTCTGAGGTAAGGAAATCGCAATTCGAAGCATCCACTATTCCTGGGTTGCAAATCACCCAGGTAGACTTCGGCTGTAACAGTGTGAGCTCTGCTGGAGTGATGGCAAACTGAGTTTCTGCGCCGTAGTCGCTCCCATTGGAATACCGGTAAATAACACAATTATGGAGGTCGAGCGCAACTCCTCCTGAGTTGAATATCTCAAGAGCTTTGTTCAGGCTACTACCCTCGATGTACTCAGAAAAAAACAGGATGGGTGTCCATGCCTCAGCGCACTGAACCTTGAGGTTGTCGATCAGCGCTTGGCCGAAACTGCCAGAGCGCTGCCCAAGATAAACGTGGCGATTGACGTAGGTGCTCATATCGGCTAGCGCTGAACTCGTTCCGAGGATCTGACCGTCGAGGTAACAACTGGCCTGCCCAGCTTTGGTAACGACGACATGGAGTTCATGCCACTCGTCTAGCGAGTCGTCGTGGATTTCCGAGTAGTAGGTCTCGTAGGTACCGTCCTGCTTCTTGACGTAGCAGTTGATTCGCCCGTGATGTTTCTCTTCCGGCGGAGAAGCCCAACAGGCATCTCCGATGTACTCGTATGTGACGCCAGCAAGGGCCCCAGGGTCGGATGTAGAGCCGTATTCGCCAGGCTCTCCCGCTGTGACCCCAAGGGCCGCTGCGGTCCAGCACCCTGAAGGAACGCTCTCGACGAGGACATCGGCGTGTATCGAGACACCGTTGCTGAAGTCGAAGTTGGTGTCCGAGATCGCACCGCTGTTGAATCCGGAGTCACCGTTGTTGTCGAAACTTGGCGTGGGGTTGCCCTTCATTGACTCGATGAACGGCAGAGGTGATCCGAATCCCGTCCAGCCGTTCAAGCCGTCATCGAAGCCTGTCGTGTATGTGGCAAAGGTACAATCGGACGCGGAGAGGTCGACTGTCAGCGTGAAGGGCCCTTCGTCTGACGGGTATGATGCGTCGGCGACGATGAAATAGGTCCCAGGCTCGAGGTACAGGCCGGAGATCAGGGCTG
>CALFHQ010000921.1 GCA_937876385.1 uncultured Pseudomonadota bacterium | reverse complement strand
TCATACATGTATTTGCTGAACAGGAATCCCCGCTGCCCTGGAGGAATGGGCTCCCCATCTACAATCTCGAACAGCTCGAACTCTTTGGCAAAGGCCGCCGTGTCGGTTCCCATGTACCGCAAGAAGAGCATCTGCTCGTCCATGGCCAGCGGTGCCACCTCGTTGGCGAGAAACTCCAGTTCCACCGTGGGATCAAGCCAGAAATCTTCCCAGTAGTCGTCGGTTGTGACCTTGTCCAGAATGGCTTGGCGCCGCTTGTTGTCAGCCTCTCCGTCCATTCGATCAGACCCCGAAAACGCCTTCAGGTACTTCGTCTGCTTGTCCAAAGACTCCGCAATGTTTCGGACGTGAGCGGCCAGCCGATGGGCCTCGGCATCGTCTTCGGCCAGGACGGCCTCTCTAAGGGCCTCCAACTTCACATCCAGGATGTTCCCGGTGAACACCAGGGCGATGTCCGCTCCCATGGGAACTACCGCTTCCACCATGGGCAACGCCTCGACCAGCTTCTTCAGCGTAGGGAAATCTTTGATTTCGCCCAGGGAGGGAGTCCCCGTGGGGGGATTGAACAAGTCCAGCTTGTCTTCTGCATCTGCGCTGTACAACTGCAGGTGACCGGTGACACTCCCGACGATGCTCCGGGCCATGGTTCCCTCCAGCGTCCCCATGAGGCTTCCGCCCACCACCACCAGCGCCGTCCCCATGATGATGAGAAAGGCAATAATGGCCGTCCGGGCCTTCGTCGCAAGGATGTTCCGGATGGCGATACGCCAGAGAATCATCGGTCGTCCTCCGCAATCCGTCCGTCCACGAGTTTGACGATCCGATGGGCGTGCTCCATGACTCGCTGGTCGTGGGTGGAGAAGATGAAGGTGGTCTTCTCCCGCTCGTTGATCTCCTTCATGAGGTCAATGATCTGCTCTCCAGTGATGGAGTCCAGGTTCGCCGTCGGCTCATCGGCCAGAACAATACACGGTTCCGTGACCAACGCCCGGGCAATCGCAACACGCTGCCTTTGCCCCCCGGAGAGTTCGTTGGGGCGATGCCGGGCATGGGTTTCAAGCCCCACCCGCTGCAACAGGTTCATTACCCGGTCTCGGCGAGCCTTGCGATCCGACATTCCTTTTAATAGGAGCGGGAACTCCACATTGTGGTAGGTGCTGAGGACCCCGATGAGGTTGAAGGTCTGGAAGATGAATCCCAGCCGGTGGAGGCGCAGTTTCGTGAGCTCCTTCTCCGAAAGCACGCTGGTGCTCTCTCCACCCACGAGAACCTCTCCCGAGGTGGGCACGTCCACGCAGCCGATGAGGTTCAAGAGGGTGGTCTTGCCGCTGCCTGAGGGCCCTGCAACGGTCATGAAGTCGCCGCTTCGAATGTCCAGGGAGACACCACGAAGGGCCGGCACAACGGTCTTTCCCAGGTTGTATTCCTTGACCACATTTTGAATCTGAACGATGTCGGTTCCGCTGGCCCTCGCTACACAATCTGATTGCATCCGTACGCCCTCCAAAGATTCTCTCAGTATCAGCAAGTTAGGATAGAACAGAGGAAAACACAACAGGAGAAGGAACCTCAGTTACGCTCCAGATATCGAGTCGTGAAGTAGTCATCCGGGATGTCCAGGCGCAACCGAATCTGGTCCACGACGAGGGTGGAAATTCGCCCATTCTGGACGTTCTCCATTTGCATGAAGTGCGGTCGGTAGCGGTGGTTCTCTTTGTCCACTTCGCTGACCTTGGAAGCAGTCATCACCTTCCACTTGTCGCCGTCCAGATCGTAATAGATGACCTTCCGAATCACGTAATCGCCCTTCCCCACATAGCCGATTCGGCGACTGAAGCCGTTGTCTTCCGCCACCTTCTCGTTCTTCGGGATCGATTCAATGACCCAGCAATCAACACCATCCACTTTCTCCGAACCCTTCAGCGTGTACTTGAAGTCGTCAATGGTGGGAGGGGTCATGTCGGCGTAGGTGAACTCCGAACCCATGAAGTTCTTCGACTTCTCGGAAGCGACAATACGCCGAGTCTTTCGGTTTCGAGGCAGATACAGCCAGTAATCGTCGTCCTTCGTGTCGTAGTCAAAGCTCAACATCCCAGTGCCCTTGATGTCCGCCGGCTCAACAAAGCGAATGAGCCGCTTCTCGGTGTCACCGCCGTCAAACAGCTTGCTCACCATGGCCATCTTCCGGACTCGGGACTGTCCTCGGTTGTTCTTGATGGTCAACGTGGAAATCCCCTCGGAACCCTTCAACTGGGTGTTCTTGCGAGCCTTGCGGGCAATGTCTTTTGGGTCCGGGTCTGCCGCTCGAGCGACCGACAGGGTCCACGAAAACGCCAGGCCAAAGGCCATCACGGCCACAAACAAGTTGGATATTCGTTTCATCAGATTCCTCCTTTCAAATTCAAAGCAACAATTGATTCAGGCATTGTTTTCAACATTTGTTCCCTTCGGTTCAAGGAACCTGGGACGAATCCAGATAACCAGGGCCGGCAGCAGCACCAAGGCGCCCAGGAGACAGGTACCAATGGAGATCATCACGAGCAGCCCGAAGAACTGCACAGGGATGAAGGACGACACCACCAAAATGGAGAATCCGACAATCACCGACAGGGCATTGAACACAATTCCCCGCCCAGTGGTGGTCAAAGTGGTCACCACAGCCTCTTGAGGCAAAAGCCCCAGGGCCCGCTCCTTCCGGTAACGCCAAAGGAAGTGGATGGTGTAGTCCACCCCCACCCCAATCATGATGGAGGAGAGCATCACCGTGGCGATGTTCAAATCAAACTGGAACCAACCCATGATTCCAAACAGCAGCAGGATGGAAAGCCCCAGCGGTACCGACGCCAGAAGGCCCGACGCCACCGAGCGGAAGACCAGGCCCACCAGGAGCCCCACCAGAAGCATGGACAACACCAGACTCAACGCCTGCCCCCAGACAATGGCATCCGCCAACTCCGACAGCATGGGGCCAAATCCGCCCACGGTGTTCAAGGTTGTGTCGGGGTCTTTGGCCATCTCGTCTTCGATGAAATCCACCACAGCAGCGACGTCCTTGGTG
>CALFHQ010000920.1 GCA_937876385.1 uncultured Pseudomonadota bacterium | reverse complement strand
ACACGGATAAAGGGAGCGTCAATGTTTCCATAGACGGGAATGGTCACGGTGGTTTCGTCGTTGTCGTTGCTCTCGAGCACGATGCCGCCGATGGGGTCCGCCGTGGTGGCGAAGAATTCCGTTGGGGCAAGGGTGACATCAAAGGCCTGGTTCTGGCCACCGGGAATGGTCACGGTGCCGGTGAAGGGGGTCACCAGGGCGATGTCGGCGTTGGATCCCGGTGCCACCGACATTCCGGTGAGCTTGAGATCGTGCTCACCCATGTTGTACACGGTGAGGGCCAGGGTCTTGGAGTCGTCCACAGCCACCCAGCCGAAGTCCAACATGGCGGGGGCGACGTTCAACTCGGGGCCCACTTCACGCCCCTTGATGTCGATCTGGAGAAGCTGCTGCTTTCCATTCTCGTTGTATGCGACGATGAATTGTCCGGTGTCCGCATCGCCACCCGTGGGGGTGTAGCTCAAGTCCACGATGATCTTCTCACCTGGAATAATGGTGGCCGGGTATTCCGGGGTCATCACTTGAACGAAGTCCGGGCTGCTGCCGACCTGAACAAAGGTGTTCACGATGGTCGTGGTGGTGCTTTCCCAGTTCTCGATGGTGACCTGTTTGGTCTTGCTTTCGCCTCCCAGCACATCGCCAAAATCGATGGGATCGGGGAAGACCAACAGACCGGTGGTGGACTCGCTCACCGTGATGGGAACTTCAACCAGGGGGGTGTTGGAAGCGTTGGTCTGAATCATCAGCGCCGAAACCGGCGGATTCTCTCCCTGGGAGGTGTAGGTCACGGAGACTTGCATACTCTCGTTGACCAGCACTGACTCCTGGACCAATTCGCCAACGGAGAAGGGCATCCCCTCGTCCCGAATGTAGACGTCCTTGATATTGAGAGCATCGCCACTGCCGGTGTTGGCAATGGTCACCGTCAAGGTCTGAGTCTGGTTTGCTGCCAGAGCCGAGAAGCTCAAGGCAGCCGGGCTCACTTCAATCTCGGGATAGGTACTCCCGGAAAGGCCACCCGAACCTCCACCATCATCGCCACAAGCATTTACGGCGAAAAGAAACGCCAGAGCCAAGAAAAACAATGGTAATCGCGTTCTCATCAAGGACCCCCTTAGCAATCTGTACTACCACAACATAGCCGCAAAAAATTCAGAAGCCGGAGCCGACTCGCGCGCACACAAACTGCACTGAAATACTGGGATTGGCATGTCCCTGAAGGCGCGTTGAAGCGGACCATTCGGACTCCTGAGAAAATCCGTGCGTTCCCTTAGAAGATGGGGGCTTCGCCTGCGTTGGAGACGCTAGAACTTCCCCCCCACTTCACAATCTGAAACATGGTACAAAAAAAGGGGGGTCGGCGCAAACAAAAACACCGACCCCCCTTGGGTTCTTAACCGGGTTGGCTATCAGTCCTGGAAGAAGTACGGATTCTCGTACTGAGG
>CALFHQ010000919.1 GCA_937876385.1 uncultured Pseudomonadota bacterium | reverse complement strand
CATCGGATACGTCATCCCGGAATCCGTAGATGCTGCACGAGGAGGCCAGGATATACCGCTCCACCCCCTTCTCCTTGGCCATTCGGGCCATGCGATTTCGACCCTTGTGGTTGATGGAGAGGGTGATCTCGGGGTTCAACTCCCCCGCAGGATCGTTGGATAGAGCGGCGAGATCCATGACGCAGTGGATGCCGTCCATGATCGAGTCGTCGATCCACCGGATGTCGCCTTTTACCAGTTCGAAGTCGGGGTTGTCGGCCAGCTCGGCCAGACTCTCTCTCCCGAAGAAGAGTCGGTCCAGCACTCGAACCTTGTAGCCCGCATCGAGGACGGTTCGCACCAGCGTCGAGCCAATGTATCCAGCACCACCGGTGATAAGGACGGTCTTACTCATTCATGCCTCCATGTCGAAGGGGGAATTCTCGTCTTCTTCGTGGCGAATCTCATCCACCGGCTCTTTCTTGTCTTTGCCGGCAAACAAAACGTCCGCGAAGTTGATGACGAGTCCCCGAATCGAGGTTGGGTTCTTGTAGCCGTGAACAACCCCCGGGGGGACGACAACCGCTTTGCGATTGTCTTCTCCGACGAACATCTTGATGTGTGCGCCATAGGTAGGGGATTCCTTTCGATTGTCCCAAAGCATCAGTTTGAAGTTCCCCGGACCGATAAACGTGAAGTAGTCGGTCTGGGTTTTGTGCTCATGGGGTCCCCGACTTACGCCAGGTTCCGTCATGGACACGTAGCACATCTCAGGCTGGGTAGAGCCGAACTTCTCCAGCCAGTCGGTGCGCCACAATTCGGCGAGCCATCCCCGATCATCCACGAACTTCGGGAGGTCGGCTACGTAGACTCCGTTGATCTTGGCTTCTTTGAATTCCATGCGGGCTCCTTCCGGTTCAGTTCCCCTTGAAGGGATTGCGGTATACGGGCTCGAACAGGCTCTCTTCGATGCGAAGGAGACGGTTGTACTTGGCCACTCGCTCGCTTCGACACACCGAACCGGTCTTGATCTGGCCGGCGTTGACCGCCACCGCCAGGTCAGCGATTGTGGTGTCTTCGGTTTCCCCGCTTCGGTGGGAGATTACCGTTGTGTAGCCGTTCAGGTGAGCCAGGGTGATGGTTTCGAGGGTCTCCGTGAGGGTCCCAATCTGGTTGAGCTTGATGAGGATGGAGTTGCAAGCGCCATTCTCAATTCCCTTCTGCAGGTCGTTCTTGTTGGTCACGAAGAGGTCGTCACCGACAAGCTGGATCTTGTCGCCGATGGCTTCGGTGAGTCCCTTGAACCCGTCCCAGTCGTTTTCGTCCAGGGCGTCCTCGATGGAGACGATTGCCGGGAAGCGCTTGATAAGGTTCTGGTAGAATCCGATCATCTCCGCAGAGGTCAGTTCCTTCATCACTGCGGGCTTGCTGCGGTCTTCCTGGACGCGAATCCTGTAGACCTTCTTCTCTGTGTCGTAAATCTCCGAAGCGGCCACGTCGAGGGCCAGTCCGAAGTGGTTGGAGACTTCGTAGCCCGCTTCACGAATGGCTTCGAGGAGCAACTCCAGGGCCGCTTCGTTGGACTCCAGTGACGGTGCAAATCCACCCTCGTCTCCAACGCCGCAAGCCAGACCGCGGCTCTCGAGCATGTCGTGGAGCTTGAAGAACACTTCGCTTGTGGCTCTCAGCGCTTCTCTAAAGGATGTGAATCCCTTGGGAACGAGCATGAACTCCTGGATATCCAGGTTGTTGTCCGCATGTTCACCACCATTGATGACGTTGACCATGGGAACTGGCATCTGGTGACCGGAGAGCCCTCCGATATGCTGGTGCAGAGGGATGCCCAGGGTTTCGGCGACGGCGTGTGCGCAAGCCAGGGAGACTCCCAGCGTTGCGTTGGCACCCAGCTTGGTCTTGTTGGGGGTCCCGTCCAGCTCCTTCAGTGTATAGTCGATGTCCCGCTGATCCAGGGCATCCATTCCGATGAGTTCGGCAGCGATCTCTTCGTTCACGTTGTCCACGGCGGTGAGAACACCCTTTCCGCCAAAACGCTCTACGTCGCCATCTCGAAGCTCCAGGGCCTCTCGGGTGCCCGTTGATTTGCCGGACGGCACCATGGCTCTCCCTACGATACCAGAGGCCAACTCCACTTCCACTTCCAACGTCGGGGCGCCACGGGAATCTAGAATCTCTCTTGCAACGATGTCAACAATCTCGGTCATTGGAATCTCCTTGGGTTGAAGCTATCGAAAAGGTTTGGTTGTCAATCAACAGACGGCTAGGGGAACTTGGCCCCCGCACATCCACAGGTCTCATCGGGGTTCTTGTACTCTGGAGTCACCTCGAACAGGGTGAAGAAGTCGTTCTCGAAATCCACACGCCTGGCGTTCCAGCTCTTGACTCCACTGTATGCGTCATAGGCCGGAGAATTTCGGTCTCGGCCAATGTTCTTGCTCTCACCGTTGACCCCGCTGGCCACCGACGAGGAGCTGTTGGAACTACGATTCTCCATGAACACAAAGAACTTCCGAGGGCATTGAATCTGGGTGTTTGGACACTCCTCGGGCAATGTCATGGTCACGGGGTTGATGTCTTCCAGGTAAGGGCGCAACTGGACGTTCTTTTTCTCGAGAGGCATCAACTCGTTGTAGCTGTAGTAGGTCTCACCACGCCACACAATGAGCCAGGACGTGATGTTGTACGGGCACACCCGCTTGTGGGTGGCATGGAAGTACTCGTTGAGTCCGTCAAGGCCGGCCATCTGTATCCAGGAGCGGTAGGAATCCTTCTCGGTCTCTTTCAAGTCGTCCCCACACAAAGCGTAGTAGCTCTCGAAAACGTACTTCTGAGACCAGTGAGGGGAGAGGCTGGGAAGGTATACAGACAAACCCCACGCCGTTTGCGTAGCTCCCAGAACCAGCAACATGATGATGCCCACTCCACGCATCCGCCTGAAAAGGAGCAGGGCCAACCCGAGGAATCCGAAAAGCCCCACAAAGAGAATGAAGGGCTTGTATCGGAAGGCCTCCTGGTTGAGGGCCCAGCGAACCGAGTCTGTAGCGCCGGCATAGAAACGAGAGGTCGCCCAGGTGTGGTCGCAGGTCCCCTTCGTGTCACATTCTTCCTTCTGCGTGCACACGTTCTGGTCGTCGCAAACCGTCTTCTCTTTG
>CALFHQ010000918.1 GCA_937876385.1 uncultured Pseudomonadota bacterium | reverse complement strand
CCGTCGTCGCACGCTTCGTCGGACAAGGGGTGGTTCACGCAGAATCCGGTTGTGGAGTTGCATTCCGATTGGTGGCATGGGGCGTCGGGTCCGCAGAGCAACTCGGGTCCGGGTTTGCACGTTCCTTCCTGGCAGGAATCCAATGTGCACTGGTTTTGATCCAAATCGCAGGGGGTCTCGTTCCCCGCTGCAACCCCGCTGCACTCGCCGGCGTGGCACTGGTCAAGTTTTGTGCACTTGTTTTGATCAGAGCACGGTGTCCCTTCTGGATCGAAGTTCTTCACGCAGTTTCCGCTGCCGGGGTCGCACTGCCAACTGAAACACGCTTCCTGGGGGGCGATGGGGCAGGTGACAATGGAATCGCCGGCTATTTGGCAGCTTCCTTCGATGCAGGTCAGTTGCCCATCGCACAGGTCGCTGTTGTCATAGGTTTCGCAGTCTTCGTCGGTGGAGCAAGAGCAGTTCCCTTGGATGTATGTGCCCTTGCAGGACCCGTTGGTGCACGTGTCGTCCACGGTGCACGGGTTGGAATCGTTGCACTGTTTGTCGTTGAAGAACTCGTAGTCGCACAGCCCGGTTGTCGGGTTGCACTTTCCTTCTTTGCAGTTGGAGTTCTCGCAGTAGCGGTATTCCACCGGCTCGCAAAGGCCCTGGGAGGAGCACTCGGCCAGGACGACGCACTTGTCGGCGAGGGGACATTCAATCCCCGGGGCGATACTCGAAACGCAGCCTGCGTTGGGATCGCACGATTCCGGAAGGCAAGGATTGGAATGGGAGCAAAGCCCGTCTTCGGGCGCATTCTCGCAGACTCCCATGTTGCAGCGGTCTCTGGTGCAGGGGAAGGGGTCTTTGCACTGGTCGTCGTTTTGACATTCCGGCGGCACGGTGTCTTCCGACTGGGTGTCCCACCGGACGTCGGGGACAAGACCGTCTTCCTGGAGCGACTCGTCCATCCTGTCTGAAACCTGGTTATCCTGGAGCACCGCAGCGTCAGAGGCATCCTGCCAGGACACGTCGGACATCGCCTCTGTGTCATTCCCGACCCCGACGAAGGTCACCTCGTCGGCGGTTTTCACCTCAAAGGCGCAGGCGTTGCTTATGAGCAACAAGGCCAGAAGAAGTTGGGGGTAGCGGCGCAAGTCCATACAGATATCCTCCGGGCCGTATTCTACTCAGTTCGCTTGCGGAGTACAAAAATGGATGCAGGGGAGGAAGGAGATTATTTGGCTTGTGAGGCTTAGGGAGCGAAGAACTGTTGGATGCAGGCACTCAATTCCTGGGTGGGCTTCCACATGCACTGACCGTTGGGGCCGTAGGGTCCGCAGGAGGTGATTTCGGGATTGAAGCAGACGTACCAGTCAACCCATTCGCAGGTCGAGCCAACGGGTTCCAAGGCGCAAATCTGGCCGCTGCAGCCGCTGATGACGCAGGGGTTGTCCACCACAGTGCACTGGCACGTTGCTGGGTCCATGGTCTGGCCGGGAGGGCAAGCGATCTCGGGACATCCAAAGGGGACGCAGACGCCTGTTGTCGGCATGTAGTCGTAGTCGTAGTCGCCGTCGAACCAGACAGGGCCTTCGTTCAGTTGGCAGTACTCGCCATCGGAGCAGTCTGAGTCAGTTTCGCAGGCGTTGGGGTCGGCGGGGACACAGTAGCCTTCATCAAAACATCCCCCGTCGCAGTAGTCCCCGTCGGCGCAGGGCATGTCGTAGCAGATGGTGTACAGTTCGCACTGGAAGCCGGGGCCGCAGTCGGAGTCCACGAGGCATTCGCCGGAGTTTGAATCCGTGACGCATTCTCCCCACGACTCGCAGGGGGCGAAGCAGTCCACCCCTTCTCCGTAGGCGCAGTCGGCGCAGGCTTCGAAGATCTCGCAGTGGCTTCCGGGGGCGCACTGAGCATCCGATGTGCACTCACCGGGGATGGTGTCCGTGACGCATTCGCCGACAACCTCGCAGGCTCCGACGCAGTTTTCGCCGGAGTCGTAACAGTTGGTGCACATCTCATAGAGCTCGCAGTGGCTTCCCACGCTGCAGTCGGAGTCGCTCTGGCATCCGTTGGGTGTGGTGTCGGGCACACACACGCCGGCGGACTCTGCGCCCTCGAAGATGCAGTCGGTGCCGTCAGCATCGCAATCATAGGGATAGGCTTGGTACTCGCAGTGTTGACCCGCGGGGCAGTCGCTGTCGGCGTCACAGATTGTCGGGGTCACCTGCTCCTTGCATATCATCATTGCCATGCACGGTGCCATGCAGGGGGGATCGGCGTTGACGCAGTCCGGACAGAAGAACTCTTCCTGGCAGAGCATTCCAGCGGGGCAATCGGAGTTGTCGGTGCACTCGATGGGTTCCGCAGCCACGCACTTCCCGATGAGCATGCACATGTCCAGGCAGGGAGCGCCGTCGTTGCAGGGCGGGGACCAGCAATCCACCACTTCGCAGACTTCCCCATTGTCACAATCGCCGTCCACGTTGCATTCGGATTCCGGAGGAACGACGTTGGCTACGCACTGACCAAAGCACACGGCCAGGCAGCCCATACCCGGTTCGCAGTCAGGGTCTGCCATGCAGTCCCCGTCCTCCACCGAGCAGTGCTGTCCTTCGCCACACTGTGAGGTGCTGGTGCACATTTCGGGTTGGGTGTCGGTGACGCACTGTCCAACCGGCATGCAGGTGGCGGGGCAGGGTTCGTTGGGTGCGCAGTCAGGAGCGATGCAATCTTGAATGTCGCAAACCTCTCCAGCACCGCAGTCTGCATCGACCTGGCAATCCCACTCTGGGTCGACCTTCTCTTCACACAATCCAAAGCAGACGGCGGGGCAGCTAATGCCCTCTTCGTCGCATCCGGGAGGAGAGAGGCACTCGTCATCTTCGGTGGTGCAGTACTCGTTGTCGCCGCAATCCTCGGTGCTCATGCAGTACACCGGCTGGGGGTCCGTCTCACAGACGAAGCTGCACTCTCCGGTGTCGCAAGCCCACTGACCCACACAATCGGCGTGGGGAAGCCCCTCGCACTGGGTCGCGACGATGCAGGCTTGTTCGTCGTCGTTTCCGCCGCAGGTCGGCGCCGTGTTACCGGCCAGAACGACCAGGAAAAGGGCGGGCAGGAAGCGCATTGCTTTTTTGATTGTGGTCTTCATCGTGTTCATGTTGGTTCCTCCAGTCATCTTATCTTCAACCGTGTTCCATCGAATTTGTCAACGTCTCGGTAATGTTGCACATGCCGTGCCAACCCGAAATGTTCCTCGCAAGTGGCGATTTGCCTCCATTCTCGGCCTTTGACGGGGGGAGGGGAGGTTTTCGGGCTCGGGGTAAGTGTGAAGAATGTGCACATGCTGGACGGCGTGTGGAAGTTTACGACTTGTCTTTGGGCTTCCTGTTCGTTCTCCGAGTAGCGCTGATGTCCTTCTTCACCTGTCCGGCAAAGGAACGAGGTAGCCCGGAAACGAATGTTCCGTGGGTTCGCCCCTGCTCGTCCTGGAGCATCGGGGAGAGGAGGGGGCGCTCAGAAGAGCGAGAAGACTTCGTTCCATCCAACGACCGGGTGGTGCCGCGCAGTGCGCTGACCGCCTTGGAGATGCTCCTCGCATAGCTGATGGGGGCGCCGCCTCGAGGGTCCATGCGGGCGACACGACTCTCCGGGCCATGGCGGATGATGTCCACCATGCAATGCAGCGCTGCATTCATGAAGGCCTGGACCTCCAACTGTTCCATGTTGTGGTTGGAGCGTCGGTCCATTCGGTCCATCAGACGGCGACTGGGATTGCTTCTAAGCATGTCGAAGACCTTTCGAGTGATGCGGAGGTTGGCATCGAACCCCAACACAGAGGTCAAGACAAACTGCCTCAGGAATCGG
>CALFHQ010000917.1 GCA_937876385.1 uncultured Pseudomonadota bacterium | reverse complement strand
AGCCGAGAAACTTCGCTTACAATATTCCAAAGAAAGTTCGTAAAGCAGCGCTGATCGCCGCTTTGTCCAAGCGCGTCTCTGAAGAACGTGTTCTGGTTCTGGAAAACCTCGAGTTGCCAGAAGTCAAGACCCGTCTCGTTCAGCAGATGATGGCTCGGTTCGAGTTGAGCAGCGTGCTCTTCGTGGACGGGGACAACCGAAACTTCAACCTGGCGGGTCGTAACATTCCGTCGGTGAAGGTGTTGCCAGCCAAAGGACTGAACGTATACGACATCCTCAAGCACGACAATCTGGTGCTTACCAAGGAAGCCGTTGCGGCCATCGAAGGGAGGTTGGCGAAATGAGAACTCCGCACGATATCATCGTACGACCGGTCATCAGTGAAAAAGCTGACTGGCAGCGTGACGAAGACAACGTCTTCGCCTTCGAAGTCGAAAAGAGTGCCAACAAAATTCAGATTCGACACGCCGTGGAGACGATCTGGAACGTTCGTGTAGCGACCGTCCGCACCGTAGTCATCCGAGGCAAGACGACTCGCCGTGGGGCCATCGTTGGGCGCAAGCGCAACTGGAAGAAGGCCTACGTGACATTGCACGAAGGCGAGTCGATCGAACTGTTTGAGGGCGTGTAAGAGAGAGGGAGATATAAGATGGGAACGAGAAAATTCAAGCCGACCTCTCCGGGTATGCGATTCAGGATGGTTTCGGACTTCGAGGAAATCACTCGGTCCGAGCCTGAAAAGAGCCTGACGAAGTCGCTGCCCAATCATAGCGGACGTAACAACAACGGTCGGGTTACGGCGCGGCATCGTGGTGGTCGACACAAGCGAAACTATCGCCAGATCGACTTCAAACGGGAGAAGATGGGAGTACCCGCCCGGGTGGCAACCATCGAGTATGACCCGAACCGTTCGGCTCGCATCGCCCTTCTGCACTACGCAGACGGCGAAAAGCGATACATTCTGGCGCCTGTGGGGCTCAACGTGAATGACGAAGTCTTGTCCTCGAACAAGGCGGACATCAAGCCCGGCAACTCCATGCCCATGATGTACATGCCCCAGGGTACCGTGATGCACAACATCGAGATGCGAAAAGGGCACGGCGGCCAGATGGTTCGAGCAGCCGGCACTTCGGCGCAGCTCATGGCCAAAGAAGGTAAGTACGTGCTGATTCGGTTGCCCTCCGGTGAGTTGCGCCGAATCCTGAGCACTTGTAGAGCGACAGTGGGCCAGGTAAGCAACGTGGAGCACTCCAGCCTCACCATTGGTAAGGCCGGGCGGCAGCGTTGGCTGGGCAAGCGACCCCACACCCGAGGTGTAGCGATGAACCCCATCGATCACCCCATGGGTGGTGGTGAAGGGCGAAGCTCCGGTGGTCGACACCCCTGCACTCCGTGGGGCGTCCCGACAAAGGGAAAGAAGACCCGGAACCCGCGCAAGCCGTCGTCTAAGTTCATTGTCTCCAGAAGGACGAAGTAGGGAGGGACCCGTGCCTAGATCAGTAAAGAAAGGCCCGTTTATTGACGAGCATCTGATGAAAAAAGTACTGGACGCCCAGAAGACCGGCTCGAAAGCCGTGATCAAGACCTGGTCCCGTCGCTCCGTCGTCATTCCCGAAATGGTCGGAATGACGCTCACCGTTCACCAAGGCAAGAAGTTCGTGCCGGTGTTCGTGACGGAAAACATGGTAGGTCATAAGTTGGGCGAATTTGCTCCAACCAGGCAGTTCTTCGGTCACTCCGGCGGGAAAAAGTAAGAGGTAGCTGACATGGAAGCCAGAGCCGTATGGAAATATGCTCGAATCACACCAACAAAGGCCCGACTAGTGGCCGACCTGTTGCGTGAGAAGAGCCTCGAGGAAGCCCTCATCATTACCCAGATGGTGCCCCACAAGGCCAGCACCCAGTGGCGGAAGGTCATAGACTCGGCCGTCGCCAACCTGAAAGTCGTGAAGGGCGATGATGTGGATCCTGAATTGGTATACATCAAGGCGATTTTCGCCGACAAAGGGCCTGCCTGGAAGCGCTGGATACCCCGCGCCATGGGCCGTGCGACCCGGATCAACAAGTTTACTAGCCACTTGACCGTGGTCGTAGCAGAGAGATAAAGGAGGTCGTTGTGGGTCAGAAAGTACATCCCATTGGATTCAGAATCGGGGTCTCGAAGACCTGGAACGCTCGATGGTTCGAGGAAAGAGCCTACGCGCAATGGTTGCATGAAGACCTGAAGATCAAGAAGCTGGTAAAGAAGGAACTGTTTGATGCCGGGATCTCTCGGATCATCATCGAACGAGCTCCCAGCAAGGTCAAGATCAACGTCTTCACCGCCCGACCCGGCATCGTTATCGGGAAGAAGGGGCAGCGCGCCGACCTGGTTCGAGCGAAGATTCAGAAGATGACCGACGCCATGGTCTTCCTGAATATCCAGGAAGTTCGCAAGGCGGAGTTGGACGCACAGCTCGTGGCCGAGAATATTGCGGCCCAGTTGCAGCGACGAGCTTCCTTTAGAAGAGTCATGAAGAAGGCCGTGTCTACGGCACTGAAGTCGGGCGCCCTTGGAGTCAAGGTTCGTTGCGCCGGTCGAC
>CALFHQ010000916.1 GCA_937876385.1 uncultured Pseudomonadota bacterium | reverse complement strand
GAGCGGTTGCAGAAGGACGCCGAGAACACACTGTCTGTTCGGTACGTGCGTCGAGGGGGAGAGACAGAGCTTCGCACCTTCTGGACCCAGGGTCTTGAGAAGGAGACCATTCAAGACATCGTGTTTTTCCTGAAGAGGGCCCTACCCTATGCTCGTAGTGAGGAACAGCAGCGAAGCATTCAAGCCCTCGTTACTTTCTACGAGAGTGGGAAGGAGGAAGCCTTCCGGGAGCACAGCTTGTGGTGGCTGAAGAGTCACGACTCCACGGACTACCTGAACGGCTTCATCGAGCAACTGAAAGACCCGCTGGGGGCCATCGGGAACTTCGAAGGGGCCGCTGCCTATGTGGCCGAGGCGGACAAGGTGGAGCAACTGGCGGACAACGCCGGGTACTTCGAGGAGCAAATGCCCTGGCCGACCGAATTCAAGCGAAAGACGATCACCAAACCCGTCTCCAATGTAGCGGTGCTGCTGGGTGGGACCGGCGACATGGGACCCGTGCCCTGGGCCGGCTACAACCTCCCGAACTACGATGACATCCGTGGCTCTGTGGGAAGCAAGAACGTTATCTTTATCAATCTGTTGGAGACGTCGAGCCAGGCGACCCTGGACCGGATGCTCAACGAGTTCTACCTCATGGAGAATCGTGCGGTGGTAAAGAAGTGGAGCGGTGATGTTCGCAAGTGGACGGTGTTCATGCACGAAATCATCGGTCACGGATCGGGGCTGGTGTCGCCTGAGTTGAAGGAGAATCCTCGAACTCTCATCGGTGCGTCCTATTCGGCTCTGGAGGAAGCGAGGGCTGACCTGGTGGCTTTCTACTTCATTGGAGACGCCAAGTTGGAGGCCATCAAGGCGTTTCCAGAGGGGAGTCGGCAAGAACGGATGGAAGCGGCTTACCTGCAGTTCTTCCAGGGGTTTTTGACTTTGCACCAGCGGTTCCACGGTGGGGAGGTCAAGGAACCCCACTACCAGGGGCGGCTGCTCATCATGAATTTCCTGCTGGCGGGCACTGAACGTGACCCCCGGGCTTACGGTTTGGAGTTGGAGAAGGTCAACGGGAACTACTACATTCAGGTGCTCGATGTGGAGAAGGTTCGAGTCGGCTTAGGGGAGCTTCTCACCCGGGTTCAGGTCATCAAGTCCACTGGAGACAAAGAGGGTGCCGTCGCCTTGATTGAGAAGTATGCGACCTACTACGACCCGGAGATCGCAAGGAACATGGTGGAGCGCGCTTTGGCCATTCGTCTTCCTCGGCAGAGCGCATTCGTCTTCCCGCACCTCGTTCCGGTGGTTCGAGGGGGTGAGGTGATTGATGTGCGGCTGAAAATGGACGAGGACCTTACCGCCCAGCAGCTTCGATTCAGTCGCCTCTCCTTGTCCCGAGAATTGGACTAAACAGGGTCATCTTGAGCAGCGATCATCCCCGTAGGCTGCGTCAGTCGGCTCATGGCTTGCTCGAAGTACCAGATGTACGCCTCCGCCGCCATCTGCGACGACTTCCTTGCTTCCGGGGCGCTCACTGCCCAACCTGACCCTGTTTGATTGCGAACCAACAAGATCCTGTTTGGGTCCCCTACCCCTGGTTTTCCTCTGCACCCCCCCTATTCCCTCTGTGAACCATTTTTTCCGCTCTGCGGATTGACGAGATTTCTCGGTTGTTGTAGGCTAGCGTGCTTGCTTGAAAGCGTTTTCTTGTGGAATGTTCGGAGGAACGACAATGTTGAGGCGACGAATCTGGTTCTTCGTGTTGGGGGTCACCCTTCTGTTTGCCGCAAGCTGCGGTGAGGAAGGGGGGAATGGCGGACTGGTGGATGACTCGGGAATAGCCCAGGATCCTGAATACGGCAAACCGCTGCTGCCTGAAACCCAGGATGTGGGAAAAGGGGACAATGTTCTGGGAGCCAAGATCCTTCCGGTTTCCGGGGACAACAGCGTGACGTCCGTTTGGGAAGTCCGCAATCAGTGGACCGATACGAACACCGCCGAGGCCCGCGAAGCGGGAATGGCCTGGGGAGCGGATTCGGGACTGACCTGGGAAGACAAGTACTCCCTGTGGATTCGTGGCATGGAAGAGACCGAATCCACCGAAGGGTACTACGCCTACAAGACATTCAAGCTGGCGACTCCGTGGGGTTTCTCCCTGCCTGCTCCTCGGCTGGAATCTGCTGAGACCGCCATCTTCATGCGGGCCACCTTTGCTTCTTGGTACCGGCTTCCCTTCGCCATGGCAGCGTATGACGGCACTGTTGGCAAGGTGTACTTTGGCCACTTCGGTATTCGCCACAAGGATGGGAAGTACCGGAACTCCCCGAACTTCAAGTCGGCTTACAAGGACTACTCGGACATGACCCCGGCGCAATACGGCGCCAACTGGCCCTCGGATTCAAAGTTGAAGGGAAGAAAACTCTCTTCCAACGGCGACGACAAGAACTCGTTTTTGTGTGAGGACTGCTATGCCGGTGCCTATTTCGACGCCATCTTCTTGAACAAGCGCACGGGCCATTTCATGGTGTGGTTGCTCTCGTACCTCGGTTCCATTCACATTGCCAGTTCGGACAACGCCTTCCACCTGAAAGCCGATGCCGTTCGAGAAGGAGACGTGCTGCTGGAGCGATGGCAGAAGCAGGGAATCGGCCACACCCTCATCGTGAAGTACGTGGACAGCCTCGGCTCCGACCGGATTGAGGCTCAGTTGGCCGCGGGAAGCATGCCGCGTCGCCAACCGAAATGGGAGGATGGTGCGAGTTCGAAGAACTACTTCACCAACAACTACTGCGGTGGGGACGGGGAGACCAGCGATGGCCATCGTTACGCATCGTTGGGTGGTGGGTTGAAGCGGTTCCGCCAGATGCAGGCCAAGGATGGGTACTGGTATCTGGTGGTCCCTGAGAGCTACCAGGACGTCTGGATTAAGGACTCTGAGGTAGACCTCATCGCCGGACGAATTGAGCGCTTCGAGGAGATCCTCGGCGAATTGGCCCCAGAAGAGAAGGAAGCCTTCCTTGTGTCCAAAATCGAAGAGAAGCGGTTGCATTTGCGCAACTACCCGGCGTCGTGCTCGGCCAGAATCGGACGAGAAGAGTATTTTGCCGACTTGTACGAACTGGGCGAAAACGACCTCAATCGCAGCCGAGAGGAAACCGACCGCCTCTATCGCAACCTGGAAGACTATGTCTTCGCAGAGCTGGTTTACGACAAGAGCAAGACCTGCTGTTGGAACTCCAGCACCGCGGCCATGTATGAAATCGTCATGCAGTACAACCGGGAGCGAATCGAAGGGGCTGGAGACGCGTGTGTTGAGCCTGTGGTCTTCAAGGCCATGGATGGCGGCTTTGACGTGTTCAAGGAGTACGCCGAGTCCATTGGGCGTGGCGACGAGTGGGTTGCGTGGTCCAAGGACGAATCGTGTCCCCAGCAGTACGTTCAGGACGATACAGAAGAAGACCACACCTGGGCTTCCTTCTGCAGTATCGAGGAAGACGTCCTGAATGAGACCCCTGTGGAACCCGTTGATGGGTGCATGGACGAGTTTGGAAATGAGAATCATTCCAGTACGAATGCTGCCTCTATCTCAAGTGGAACATTCACTGGTCTGGTGGTTTGCGATGATGGCAAGGATTGGTTCAGCTTCTCGTCCGATGGCTCTGCAACTCACGTCGTCGAGGTGGCTTTCACCCATGCCGACGGGGACATCGACTTGTACCTGTACGATGAAGACTTGAACGAAATCGACACCTCGGCAGCGACCGGCGACCGAGAGTCAGTGAAGATTCCTGCCCAGACCGGTGTATTCTACATCGAAGTGCGCCTCTACAGCGGCGAGTCCAACACGTACTCCCTTAGTGTAGAATAACAGGCTGCAGCCTCCAGCCTCCAGCATCCAGCCTCCAGCCTGCTGCCCGCTGCCTGCTCCCCATCTACTGCTGTCGAATTCCCCACCACTCTGCGTCGAAGAGGACGTCGGTGGAGCCGAGTTTGAGGAGGACATCCCAGTGGCATCGAAGTTCGTCGGGGTTCTCTTGCCCCATCTTGTCGATTTCGTGGTTGCCGTGGATGTCGTAGAGGTTGCAGGGGAGGTTTTCGGGGGTTCCGATGGTGAAGGTGTCACCTGTGTCAGCGTCGAGCCCCATGAGGAAGTTCCGGAGGTATTGTGCTCCCAGGGGGATCAGGACGTCGCAACCCGACTGAAGTACGGATTGCAGCCAGCTTAGACCGGATTGGGTGACGATTTCTGCTGCGAAGATGGCGCAGCAGTCGTTGTATACGAGGCACTCCGGGCCGCCGCCGAGGAGGGAGCCGAAGAACTTCTCGTAGGAGTCCACCGGGGGTGTACCGTCGTCTCCGTTGCCGGCGAGTTCGGGAAGGACGAGTTTCTCGATGACGAAGTTGAGGAACGCTCCATATTTGAAGTTCAAGCTGTGAGGTTCGATGATGAGGTCGTCGAAGTCACCCAGCACGTAACCGGGGATTTGAGCATCGAAGCTGGCAACGACCACGTCTTGACCAATGGCGTTGAAGGAGTAGCTCTGCAGTCCGCAGGACGGGTCGGTGGGGTTGCAGTTTTGTCCCAGGGTCCATTGGAAGGCGACGGTGTGCCATTCTTCGCTGGTTTTGTCAGAGGAGATGAAACCGGTGGAGTCTGGCTCGTCTTTGATCTTCACTGTGGAGTAGATCTCGAGGTCTCTCAAGATGTTTCCAACGTCCTTTCCGGTGAAGAGGATG
>CALFHQ010000915.1 GCA_937876385.1 uncultured Pseudomonadota bacterium | reverse complement strand
ATCCCCAGCACTCCCAGGAATAGCTGCAAGAAGAACACCACCGAGAAGAACCGCCACAGTCGAATGCGCCACAGATTGGTCTGTTTCGGGTTGAGCATCCATCGGGTTAAGACGGCGGCATAGAGGGCCAATCCCAACACTTCCACAGCACCGCTGCCGGGAAGAAACCGGTCGGCGAGGAGCATGGGTGTGGGGACTCTGACTTGGACCAATCCGATAACCGCCGCGGTGAGAAGGAACGCGCCGATGCTTGGGAGGACTGTGGATTGGGGATTCTTGGGAGGGCGAAGCGACATGTCTATCAGTCGTCGAAGGTGCGGGCCAGGGCCAGAAGCTCGGGGTTCTTTGCGACTATGTAGTCTCCGGCGCAGAGGAAGTCCATGTCGGTGCCGAAGAAGCAGAACAGCGCTTCCCTGACATTGTCCACGATGGGTTCTCCTCGAATATTAAAGGAAGTGTTCAAGATGCAGTCCACGCCGGTTCGCTTTCCAAACTCTTTGATGAGGGCGTAGTAGCGAGGGTTCTGTTCCTGCGTGACGGTTTGCACTCGGGCCCCGCCGTCCACATGGGTGATGCTCTCGAGGTCCTTCTTTCGTTCCGGGAGGGTGTTGTATACCCGCAACATGAAGGGGGAAGGAACGGCGCTGTCGAACAACTCTCCACAGGATTCTTCCAGGCACGACGGGGCAAAGGGGCGAAACGGCTCTCTAAACTTCACTCGAGCGTTCAAGATGTCTTTCATTTCGGCTGATCGAGGGTCTGCGATGATGGACCGATTGCCCAGGGCGCGTGGGCCGAATTCGGATCGTCCTTGGAACCAGCCTCCGATATGGCTGTTGGCTATCATGGCCGCGGCCACGGCTGGGGCGTTGTTGGCTTTGAACCATGGGGCCCCGGAAGTCTGAATGGCCAGTTCAATTTCGTCTGCTCTGTTTTCGAATCCGAGGTAGTCCAGATACTGGGAGGGGTCTCTCGGTTCGTTGAGCAAGACGTGCGCGACGTATTGGGCAGCGCCCAGGCTGCTTCCTGCGTCCCCCGAAGGAGGAAGGATGAAGATCTTGTCGAATCCGGCTTCAAGCATGAGGCGTCGGTTGGCAACGCAGTTTAGCGCGACACCGCCGGCGACGCACAGGTTCTTCTTGCCGGTTTTGGTTCGGGCCAGGCGTGCCACGTGGAGGAGGATCTCCTCGGTAACGGCCTGGAGGGCGTAAGCGATGTTTTCGTGGTGATGGGTAAGGGTAGACTCTGCTGCCCTGGCCGGGCCGAACAGTTCGACGAATTTCTGGGAGTATCGAGTGGTGCGTTCCGACGTGTATTGGAAGTAGGAGAGGTCGAGTTCGAATCCCTCCGGGGTGAGGGTGACCAGGGGCTTGAACTTTTCTACCAGGGAGTCATCCCCGTAGGAGGCCAGCCCCATGACCTTCCCTTCTCCGCTGTTGGCTCGAAATCCCAGGTACTGGGTGATGGAAGCATAGAGAGAGCCGATGGAGTGGGGAAAATCGATGTTGTGAACGGCTTCCAGGTGGTGACCCTGGGCCGAGGCTATGAGGGTTGCGTTGCGTTCGCCGTAGCCGTCCACGGTCAAAATGGCAGCATCATCAAAGGGAGAGTTGAAATAGGCAGCGGCAGCGTGGGCCATGTGGTGGTCCACGTAGTGGATATGTACTTTGCTTCCGTCGTCCAGTCGAAGCACTTGCTCCACCCCCGAGACTCCGGGTTGACCCAGGGTTTGGAGGATGTGGTTTGGATATGAGTACAGGAATTCGGCGTGGTGTCGGAAGGCTCCGGAGAGGCGACCGAGCATGGGCTCGATGTGTCGACCGGGGTTCCAGAAAAAGGCGTAGTGGTCCACATCCGAGGCGGTGATGCCCCCCCGTTTCAGGCAGAAACTCAGGGCCTTTGCTGGGAACCCTTTGTCGTGCTTGTTTCGAGTGAACCGTTCTTCTGCGCTGGCAGCGGTGCGAATCCCGTTTTTCAACAGGGCCGCTGCGGAATCGATGGAGTAGTTGACCCCAACTACGTTCATGGCTTACTCCCCTTTTGAATCTTCTGGTAGGTAACTTGCACAATCTGTCTCAATCTGGACACGTCCGTCAAGCGATAGTCGGGGCTCAACAACTGACCAAAGGCGCTGGCGTACGCATCGCTTCGATCGTACGCATGCCGGGTCAAAACGACATTCACGACATCAGGAAGGGACTCTCGGGGAGGCAACTGGCCGACCCCCATGACTCCCATGGCTTCTCCTTGTCCCAGGTAGTACTCGAGACCTGGACGGTCCCACATCGGCAAGACCACAGTCAGCGTGTTGTCTTGATGCCTGGTCTTGAGGCGTTTGATGTTCTGGGAAACCTGGCGGAAGTCCTGGCGAGGCTCGAAGTACTGGTTTTCCCGAAAGACTGAGGGAATAGCCGCTGCCAGGATGAACAGCACCAGGGCGGTTTTTGGAAGCCAACCTCGGGGAACCCAGCAGTGGGCCGCCAGTGCATAAACCAACGGGAGGAGGATGAGGAGATATCGGGGGTGGTATGCCACGTTGCCCATGGAAAGGGGCACCATGACAACCGGGGCAAGGAGGAGAATCATGGGTGCTGCCCAGAAGCGGTGCCCCCGTTTTATCACGTACCGGTTGAGAATCACTCCTGCCAGCAGTGTGAAGACGAATCCAAACAGGAGGAGGTAGGCTTTGGGCAACTCCAGGAGCAGGTAATTCATGGATGCCGTGGACACGTCCAGATAGAGACACACGAGCACGGGGCCGCTCAGGGCGATGAGGATGACGGCAATGGATCCCACGGCCCACCACAGCCTCATTTGCAGTGTCCGTCTTTGCAGCGGCACGTACTTCGGTTTTTCGGATTGCACGAAGGTCAGCACCATAGCGCAAGCAGCCGGGGTGATGACGAGGACGGCGCAACCCCAAGCTACGAACATGGATGGATGCACCGGCGCCATGCCGAACGCCAGGAGGGTGATGAGGGTGGAGTCTTGAACCCCCTGAGCCATGGGCATCACTTGCGGCAAGTGGAAATACTGAATCAGATATAGGGGGATCCAGAAGGTACCAGCAGCTAGCGTTGCTGCCTGAGAGAAGGTCCACCAGAAGAGGCGCCTGGGTCGGTGTTGCCGGACGGTGAAGAAGTGCAGGTTGGCCGGAAGGACGATGAGCATGGAGGCATAGCTGGTGTAGGTGAGGAGAATCTCCACGACGATGAAGGTCCACCAGAAGCGGGCGGAGGGGCGCTCGTCGTGCAGGGCTCGCCGGTACATGAGAAGCCACACGACCGCCAGAAAGGTGAGCAGCGAGTACGGGCGAACTTCAACGGAATAGTGCAAGTGGAAAGTGGACACAGAGAGGAGGAGGACGGCGATGAAGGCTTGCCATGCTCCCCGAGGTTTGAGCCAGTACCACACCGCAACGAGGGTGCCAAACGCCGAAGCCAGAGAGAGGCTTCGCAGGGCAACTTCGCTGGTGCCAAAGAGGAACCGCCAACCGCTCAAGACGAGGTAATAGAGGGGGGGATGGGCATCGGAGAAGGCCACATGCTTGAGCAACTGCGTCCACTCAAGTGTTGCCGTCTCCACCGAGACGATCTCGTCCATCCAGAGACCTTCATTCAAGGCCAATGCACGAACCGCCGTGGCGACGATGATGGCGACGAGCGCCAGTATGGACCAGATACGCTCCCGATTCATGGGCCCATCTTACTTCATCTTTGCGTAAATGTCCGGCAAATAGCCGCGTGCGTGCTCTCGAGATTCTTCCACGCTTACAAAGGCTCTGGGGGCCAGTTCGTCGACAATGTTCGTGAAGCGTCGAAGGTTCTTGCGGCGAACTACACTCAGGAGAATGTAGACCATCCCGTCGCGCCCTTCACCGGTCAACTTCGTGACTCCAAATGCCGAGTCTCGAAGGCGAGAAACAAGACGGTCGTTGGCACGGTGAGTGATCACACGGATTACCCGATAACCCATGGCCAGTCGATTCTCGATGGTGATGCCCAGAATAGTACCTCCGGCAAAGCCGCCGGAGTATGCAATTACGTTGACGAA
>CALFHQ010000914.1 GCA_937876385.1 uncultured Pseudomonadota bacterium | reverse complement strand
GGAATATCGGGGCATTCCCCCGGCCAGAAGATCTCCTGAAATACGACCACGTCGGGATTCACCTGGGCAAACCATGTAGCGGTCATCTCCACGAATGGTTTCCAGGCGATGCCGTTGCCGTAGAGGTCGTCGTTGTATCCGGCTTGTTCCTGGTTGTATCCGTAGTTCCCTTCGTCAGGTGCAAACCCGGAAGTTCCCGTGTTGAAAGTCACTGCGGTGAAAGGGGGAAGCTCCCTGGATGCCATATCTGTTTCGAGGGCTTCGTTCTGGTCGAGTTCATCTTGAGCGGTGTTGTCTGGCGCTACCTCTGCCACCTCCGCCACCGCATCAAGCCCTTGTGGGTCTGATTGGTCGCAGGAGGGCAGGCAACAACACAGCAGGATTCCCAACAGGATTGATCTTCGCAAGGTGACCTCTCCTCAACCGTGGTGTGATGGCCCTGGTATCATTGTCGTCTTCCGGTGCAACCACGCAAGGGAATTGTCGCTTCTCCAGTCTTGAGGAAGGCTAACGGATTTCGTAGGAGATATGGTAGGAAGCGCAGCTATATACCGAATTGGTGGAGGTGTACTTGACGCGGAAGGTGAAGACCATGTCGTCGTCCGAGGTTCCATCGCAGGCGTTGTGGAAATCGTAGGTGGCAGGGATGGTCTGGACTGTCCAACTCTTGGACTCCTTGACTGCCAGGTTGTTGACGCAGGCGAGCTCGGCGTACACCGAGTAGGTGCACTGGCAAGGGGCCGGGACGAATGCAAACTCCACCATGGGGTCTCCATCTGCTCCCGTGTCGTTGATTTTGAACGTGTACCAGTCGACATCATCTTCCGGGATCAAGTTTGCCGTGAAGGCCATGGGACCGGGATTGGGATTGTCATTGTAGCCACCTGGCTGCAAATCAGTCGCAGACAGCTTGGCCTCATTGGCGTGTCCTATGGGATAGTCGTAGCTGTCCAGGTCGTCCTCCCAGTTCATGCATTCGGACCACTGGCAGTCATCGGCGCAGTATCGGGTTCCACAGATATTGCAGGTCTCCTGTTCGTCGGGGACGCAGGTGGTACTCTTGGCGAGGCAATTCCCCTGGTGGCAGGTGCTCGCATCGCACGTAATGGGGACTCCCTGGGTGCAATCATCCCCCTCGAACGCAGCGGTGTCTCCCCAGCAGGTGGGGCCCACCCCGGTGATGTCGTCCGTGCATACATCTTGGGTACATTCGTTGTCATCGATGCTGCAGGCGACTCCGTCACCGACGTAGGTTTGCTGGCAAGCACCGGCTCCGTCGCACTCCGGGGTTGTGCACTGGTTTCCGTCGTCTTCCAAAGAGCACGCCACCCCTTCGTTTTTGGGTCGCCCGCACTCTCCACTGCTGTTGCATTTTGGACGAAGACAGTCGTTGTTGGGGTTCAGGGTGCAGTCTTCGTTGAACTCGGCCGTCCAGCCGCAGACCCCGTGAGTCTGAGCGCCGCAGGTCCATGTCTTGCACTCGTTTCCATCGCCGGGGCACGGGGTCTCGTCCGCCACGATTGGGTGCTCACAGAGCCCGGCCTGGCAGGAATCGCTGGTGCAAGGGTTTCCATCGTCTGGGCAGGGGAACGTGTCAGGAGTGGGGATGGCCGCTACGCACTGGTTGTCCGAATGGCACAAGTTCACCGTGCAATCGTCCCCGTCGTCACATTCCTCCTGCCATGGACAGTCGTCGCACAGGTAACCCCCCCAGTCCACTCCCTCCGGGTGAGCGATGTCCTCGCACTTCATGGGAATCCCGGCATACCCCGCCGAGTTTGTCTCCAATCCGCACAATGCTCCTCCCTGGGCCCTTAAGACTCCTTTGGCGCACAGGCCACATCGGGAGCTCACGGCACACTGATCCACGCATCCCCCTCCATAGGGTGCGCCATCTCGGAATCGAACGGCGGCCCAACCCACCGTCCCCCCCTCCACAGAGCCGATTTCCTGGGGGGCGCAGAGCATCTGAGGTTGACTGGAACCGGGGGTCGTATCGGGTCCAAAGGACAGCGCTTCACCGAACTGCTCCAGGGCACTGCAGGAATTGAATTGACAGCGAAGTCCGTAGGAATCTGTAAAGTCATCTCGAGTCAACTTGTTGGGTTCCAGGGTCGGATCCTCGGGAGGGCTGTTGACGATCTGAACGCACCGGAACTGGCTGTGATGGTTCATTCCGTCCCAGGAGTTCTGGGGAACAACCTGGAACACCCCGGGAGATGTCTCCACAGTCATCGTGAAGTCCATTGAGGGGCTTTCTGGACCCAGTCGAGCGAAGTCCTGGTTGACGGCGGGGTATGCCGATTCCGGGTCATAGGCCGGGTCGGGCCAGACCAGGCACTCTTTCATCAGGTCCACTGTCGTCAGGTCGGCCGCGCCATGTTGCAGCTCGTAGTCGGAGTCGTAGCCGATGAAAACTCGCTCGGACTCCGGAGCAGATGGAAGTCTGGACTTCTCAGCGATGTGGTACACGCCGTAGGCCGATCCGGCCGCTGCGGGGGAGTACCAACCCCGGTACAACTCGCCGAAGTAGGCGAAAGCCATGAAGGGGGCGAGGTTCGGATTGTTGGGAACCTCCCCCTGGGGGTTTTGCCATTCAGCGAAGTCCTTGAGTCCGTTCCCGTTGTAGTCTGCGCCGGCACAATATTTGGTGAGGGGATTGAGTTCCTCTGGGAGCAGTTTCCTGTTCCCCAGCGGTGGCAAGTCAATCCATTGCTGCAGACCGTCGTCGTCCAGGTGGTCGGGTTCGTACAGGGTCAGATAGGAACCCTGGTACGCGGGGCTTGCCAAGCTCAAAGGAACCGATTGAACCTCCCCCGCTTCGTTGACCAATTCGATGGAGTCGAACCGCCGCACATGACAGCGGGCGTTGGAAGCGACAGCGGGGTCATCGGACTCCACCGACAGCCGGGCGGATTCCGCCACCCAGCCGTCCTGGTCCACATCGCACGGGTAGGTCCCAATGTCGATTCCTTCGGTGTAGAACCACCCGTCTTCGGTCTGGCAAACGCACTTCCCAGATTGGCTGGCGATGGGCCAGAGGACCCCTGTTTCCCCTTCTCTGTCACACGAACTGGCGCAGGGAACGCAGGTGCTGCCGTGGAGGGCTTGTCCGCTGGGGCAACCCTGGAAACAGTATGCTTCACTGGATTGCGTGGCGGGCATGCAGGTAAGCCCCTGCTCTGCACACTGGAGCGATTGGCAGGTTGCCAGCGCCTCGCAGTCGCCAGTGGCTGGGTCCATGGAATAGCCCGAGAGACAGCCGTCACAGTGGGGCACCGGGGTTTCCGAGCACGCTCGGTATTGGGCCTCGCAGTCAAGCTCGGCACAGGGCACCACCGCCTCGCACAGTCCCGTTGAGTCGAATTCGAAGAACCCCTCCAGACAGGACCCGCAGATTGCCCCGCCGTCCCCATCTTCACAACTTCGATTGGCTTCAAGGCAGAGGGTCGCAATGCTCCCGTCGACATCTGATTGACACACAGCATCGGGATCTACTACACACCCTTCTCCGTCTTCCAGGTAGCCTGGAAGGCAGGAAGCGCACTGGGCATCCTCGTGGTTGGTAGCGGGAACGCAGGTGAGGTGGTTTTCAGCACAGCTTTGCTCCTCACAAGTGACCACCGGCGTGCAGGTTCCGTTGACGTCCGCAAACCCAGCCAGGCAGCCTCCGCACGCAGCGGCCTTTCCGTCCAAACCGGTGGCGTCACAGACTCGATTGGCATCGGCGCACTGTGGAGCGATGTTGGCCGGAGAACCGGCGATGCAGTTCAAGAAAAGGCAATCCCCGTCGTCTTCCACAGTCCAGTTCAGACAGGTTGTGCAGGAGGCGTTCTCAGCGTCTGCTTCGCAATCCCTGAGCTGCTCCTCGCATTCCAGGAGAATACTCCCGGGTGCGTCCGGCTCACAATTGGGGTGAACTGGATTGATGCACCCGCCGTCCTCCAGGAGAGTCATTCCATCCGGGCAGGTTGAACTGAAGTCAGGAAGGTCCGGTGTCAGCTCACCGTCTTGCAACAGGGCGTCCGCCACAATCTCCTGGTGCCCGTCTGGAACGTCCACACAGGATGTGTCGGTGAGAAGATCCGAACCGTCCGTCGGGGTTCCCGATGAACTGCATGCACCAAACATCAATGTGAGAGACAACAAGAATAGCCGCTTCATTTTTACTCTCCGTTCAGTCACCAAAGTGGGCACACAGTCATCAGTAGCTTGTGAAGTCCATGTAATAGAGATGGATCTTCAGGTCGGTAAGCGCGTTCCAGAAATCGAGATCGAGGTTGTCCGGTTCGTCCAGCAGGTTGATGACCAGTTCCCACTGGGTGTTGGCGAAGGGACGATCCTTCATTCGGTAGGTCGGATATACGTCCGGGTCAAAGACCTTCTGGTTGATCCACGCATCCACGACGGCAGTCTGTTTGGGGAAGGCGTAGTATTGATAGCCT
>CALFHQ010000913.1 GCA_937876385.1 uncultured Pseudomonadota bacterium | reverse complement strand
GAACGGAGACCAGAATCTTGCCCGTGTCAACGAACTTCCACTTGCCTGATAGTGCAAGAACGAAGGGTGTCTCGGTGACGATGGGCAGCAACGTCGTGGCACTGATCTGGAGGTCATCGGTGATTCCGTATGTGAGGCCCAACAAGACCAACTCGTAACTGTTGACGGTGATGTCCCCTTTGCTGACCGTCTCTGCGCTGGAGAGCATGATGTTCCGGTCCACCGAAGCGTCGGCCTTTTTGCGAATCTGGCTCGGGGTGCTCTGCGCCATCGCAGGCAAAACCATAGAGAAAACAGCCAGCAAAGCGGCCGCTTGCATAAATCGTTTCATCGTCAACCTCTCGGCAAAAGGCCGATACGGGCAGGCGACGTCGCCTGACACTCTTCGGCTCATTGGATTGTGCAACGGAAGGTACTCAGCGCCAAAGAAGCTGTCAATCCGATTCGTCAGGCGAATGGCGGTTTCCACGGGACCTTCGACGGCTCGCCCACGTCATCTCCGTCAGGGGCTCGGCTTCTCGGTCCGGATACCAATGCGTCCCGTCTTAGACTTCTTTGCCCCCTCGGGGCATGGACTCGACGTGGATGGTCTGCGTTGGGAAGGCGAAGGAGAGCCCCAGTTTGTGGAGCTCGGTCATGATTTCCAGCATGAACGCTTCTTTGGTCTCCAGGAACTCCGCCCACACCGTGGTTTTTGTAAAGCAATAGATGAAGATATCAAGGCTACTTGCCCCAAATCCATCGAAATTTACAAGGTAGAAGTCCTGGTGAATGTCCTCTCGATTCTTGATGATCCCTCGAATCGCGTCCACCGCGGCCTTCATCTTCTCGGGGCCGGTATCGTAGGTCACTCCGATGGTCATCTTGATGCGGCGCTTCTTCATTCGAGACCAGTTGTTCACGGCCGTCGTCGTGAGCTTGCTGTTGGGCAAGGTGATGAGGCTGTTGGCGAAGGTTCGAATTCGAGTGGTTCGAAGCCCCACTTCCTCAATGGTCCCTTCCAGCCCATCCACGTCCACCCAGTCCCCCACTTCAAAGGGGCGGTCCCAGAAAATAACGATGGCGCCAAAGAGGTTTGCCAGGGTGTCCTTACTGGCCAACGCCAGCGCCATACCACCAAGACCCAGACCGGCAAGGATGCTTCCCACCGAGTAGCCCATGTTTTGAAGGAAGAGGCTTCCACCCAGCAGCACGAGGAACACCTTCATGGTGCGTCGTAAAATCGGAATCGCCTGATCATCCAGTTTCGTCTTAGTGTTCTGGGCCAGTTTTGCCCAATGCTCGCACAGTCTGTCGCTGAGACGCATGGCAAACCACACCAGGAGCAGCATGCTGGCGCCCTTTGATACCGTACGAACAAAGGTCTCAATGTCCAACGGCTCCCGGGGTAGGGGGAGAATCTGCAAAGCCACATAGATGCCGGCAAACACGGCGGACCAACCCGCCGGAGCTCGGGCGGAATCGATGAAGATGTCATCGATGGCGGTTTTGCTCTTCTGGGATACGAAAGCGAGCTTCTCCAGAACCAGATTGACAATGTGCCGCCCCAGAAATCCAGCGAGAACATCGCTCCCACTTCAATTCCGAGGACCGAGGCGTGCCAGATTTCGGTAATAGTTTCCATCATTTTACAGACTCCCACAGGTTGAACTGGGCCCATTCTAGAGAGAAGACCCCCGCAATGGCAAGCTTTCTCGGTCTCTCGCCTCCAATGCAGGGGAAGCAAGAGGAGTCTCAAACGAGCCATTCAAAGTGAAGCGCATGCAATCATTTTGATGGCTACAGCAAGCCAGGCGCTGGACAACATGGTCGAAGGAACGCCGCAGTGTGACGGCCAACGCCGGTTTGGGTCGACGACACTGACGTGGCACGCGTTATGCTCTGACGTCTCTCGTTTTGGATGAACAACGCGAACCCCGGAGGGGCACATGAACCAGGATCAAGCAAAGGGCCAGTGGAATCAGCTCAAAGGAAGGGCGAAGAAAGCGTGGGGAGAACTCACCGACGACGACTTCAAGAAGGCAGAAGGCTCGGCGGACAAACTCCACGGCATCATTCAGGAGAAGTTCGGCGTGACCAAAGCAGCGATCATAGCAAAGCTTGAGAAGCTCAATATAAAATAGTCCAACAGGGTGCCGATTGGCGCCGATGTTGGGTGGAAGGAGGATACCATGTGGTTCTACATTTTTCTGGCCGTCTTCATACTTCTGGTCTTCGGTGGCGGGACCTGGGGCCGTTCCCGTTACGGGAGCTGGGGCTGGTCCCCCGCTGCC
>CALFHQ010000912.1 GCA_937876385.1 uncultured Pseudomonadota bacterium | reverse complement strand
GACAAACAGTTCCGATTCGTCGGGGTTGATTGACACTCCGCCCCAATATTGCTATAGCTTCGGAGTCTCGCGCGTGGAGGACAACGTGGTCCGAACCCTGTATCGTTTCCTGGGAATTGCACTGGCTATTTCGCTTTCTACCTCATGCTCGTCGAGCAAGGGAGGTGTTGATGCGAACATCCCCGACGGTGAGCGCTATTCGCTGGCCATGAAGAAACTCCTCGACGATGACTTCATCCAGTCGAGCAAGAAGTTCGAGGCCTTGTCCAGTTCCACTCTCAATCCGGTGCTGAGCCAACTGGCGACCCTTCGAACCGCGGACTCCCTGTTCATGCAGGGGCGTTACTCCGAGGCAGCGGAAGTGTACCGGGAGTTTCTGGTCCAATTCTCGAACTCCCCCGACGTCCCCCACGCAGGATATATGCGGGGACTCTGCTTCTTCAACAAGATGCCCAGCTCAAGTTGGATCCTCCCTCCAGCGGAGAGCCGAGAGATGGCTGACGTCGAGAACGCATACATCAGCTTCACCACCGTTGTGGATCAATACCCCAACTCCTTTTATGCTCTTCGAGCCCGTTCGATGCTGATGAAGACGGTTCGACGCAAGGCGGAGCAGCACCTCTACGTTGCCCGTTGGTACTCGAAAAACGACAAGCCCATGGCGGTCATCCAGCGACTCGAGCAGGTCATCGCTTTGGAAGAGCGAGAGAAGAAAGCTCGCCACATTCCCGATTCCTTTGTCGTGGCAGCAACCCACGACAACCTGATGATGCTGGGAGAAGCCTACTTTGAAGCGGGCAAAATGGAAGGGCTGACCTGGCTCAAAACCTTCTATCACGATCACCGCGACCACTATCCCAAGAAGGCCGAGAAGGGTTTGGCGAAGTTGGATTCGATGATTCAGCGCCTGAAGGCTCGCTCTTCGGGGAAGACCCCCTGAGTCGCCTTTGGTGCAGATGCACGAGACATTTCAGGTGTCGCTCGACATCTGTTCAAGAAACTGCCTGAGGAGGAAGAAACGATGTCGCTCAACAGCATGACGAGACCCCCAGCTCCCAAAAACGAAACCGTCTTGATGTACGCCCCCGGTTCGCCTGAGAAGATTGCCCTGAAGAAGGCTCTCGACGACATGTTGGCGAACCCGGTGGACGTTCCCATCGTCATCGGCGGCAAGGAATTGCGCACGGGGAAGACTGGTACCATTCGCTCTCCCCACGACCACAGCTTGGTCCTGGGGACCTTCCACCAGGCCAGCGCCGAGCACGTGGACATGGCCGTGGCAGCATCCAAGAAGGCTTGGCTGGCATGGTCGGAGCTCCCCTGGGAGGACCGGGCGGCGGTGTTTATCAAGGCTGCCGAGTTGCTGGCCACAACCTACCGGCCGATCCTCAATGCGGCGACCATGCTGGGACAGTCCAAGACCTGCTTCCAAGCAGAAATCGATGCCACCTGCGAGCTCGTCGACTTCTGGCGCTTCAACGCCTGGTACATGACCGCGTTGTACCAGGGACAACCAGATTTCTCCGTGGACGGTGCCTGGAACCGAGTGGAATACCGCCCGCTGGAGGGATTCGTCCTCGCCATCACCCCCTTCAATTTCACCTCCATAGCCGGCAACCTCCCGACAGCACCCGCCATGATGGGGAACGTCTCAATCTGGAAGCCGGCGTCCTCGTCGATGTTGTCGGCATGGTACCTGATGAAACTGCTCAGAGAAGCGGGACTCCCCGACGGAGTCATCAATATGTTGCCAGGGGCCGGTCGGGTCATCGGCGAGCCTCTCGTAAAGCACCCGGATCTGGCGGGAATCCACTTCACCGGATCCACGGGCACCTTCCACCACATGTGGAAAACCGTGGGTGAAAACATCCACCGCTACAAGGCATACCCCCGACTTGTAGGGGAAACCGGCGGGAAGGACTTCATCTTCGCACACCCCAGATGCGATGTGGACGCCCTGGCAGCAGCGGCCGTGCGCGGCGCCTTTGAATACCAGGGACAGAAGTGCTCGGCGGCCAGCAGAATGTATGTACCAAAGAGCATCTGGCCTGAATTGAAGCCGAAGATTGTGGATTTCGTGGCTTCCATCAAGATGGGCAACCCGTTGGACTTCACGAACTTCATGGCCGCAGTCATCGATGAAAATGCCTTCAACAGCATCACCGAGTACATCGACTACGCCAAGGCCTCTCCCGAGGCAACGATCCTCGCCGGTGGCGAATATGACAAATCCAAAGGGTGGTTCATCCAGCCCACCGTTGTTGTTACCACCAACCCGAAGTTCCGGCTCATGGCCGAGGAGATTTTTGGACCGGTGCTCACGCTGTATGTCTACGAAGACGAGAAACTGGACGAGACCTTGACCCTGTGCGATACGACCAGCCCCTACGCCCTCACCGGCGCCATTTTCGCAAGAGACCGCCATGCCCTCTCCTACATGGAGAAGAGGTTGCGCCACGCTGCCGGAAACTTCTACCTCAACGACAAGCCCACGGGCGCAGTGGTTGGGCAGCAACCCTTTGGCGGGGGGCGTGCGTCGGGAACCAATGACAAGGCAGGAAGCATGTTGAACCTGATGCGATGGACTTCTGTGAGGACGATGAAGGAGAACTTCATTCCTCCCAAGTCGATTCGCTACCCCCACATGGACGAAGAATAGGTAGAGGTGTTGCTGTGGACGGTCGTCAAAAAGGTGCGCAAATTGCCCGTGGATTCTGCATGGGATGTGCGGATGTCATCCCTGGGGTGAGCGGCGGAACCATCGCCTTGATCCTCGGAATCTACGGGCGCCTGGTTGGGTCCATCAAGCTCCTGGACGTTGTCTTCGTCAAGGCACTGTTTACCAAAGAATTCTGGGGCCTGTTGTTCAAAGGGCTGTTCGGCAAGCAGCCTGAAGGGGATCGCCCCGTTGACCAGCGGGTGCGGGCAGTGCTCTTTATTGGATTTCTGGTGTTGGGTATCCTCGTGGCCATCGTTGCGGCGGCCAAGATTGTGACCTACGCCAGAGACCAGTTCCCCGAACCTACCCGAGGCTTCTTCTTGGGCCTCGTCCTGGCCTCTTTGAAGGTGCCCTATCGGCACATGAAAAGGCGAGGAGCGATGCAGTTCGTCGTCATGGCCCTGTTTGCCGTGGGGACATTCCTTCTCCTGGGGCTGGGTACTTTGGAACAGAACGACCCCGCCCTCTGGTATGTATTCCTGTCAGGGGCTGTGGCCATTTCCGCCATGATTCTGCCGGGCATATCGGGCGCCTTTATTCTTCTGATGCTGGGGATGTACGACCCGGTAATGCTGGCAGTAAAGGGGGTCGTCTACGACCAGAATATGGGTGGAATCGCCCTCATCTTGACCCTCGTGGCCGGAATCCTGGTGGGAATCATCCTCTTCTCTCGACTGCTCCACTACCTTCTCAACCACCACCACGACACCACCATGGGCGCCCTCGTGGGTCTCATGATTGGCAGCTTGCGGGTGTTGTGGCCATGGAAGGAAGGCACTCTGGGAGAACACGGGCGAGTGGAAAGCCTGGCAAACGCCCTGCCTCAGAGCTTCACCACAGCGGAAATCACCACCATAGCAGTCTTCATCGTGGGCTTCGCCATCGTCTTTCTGCTGGACATCGTCGGCCGCAAGATGGGCCACGAAGACCAAGCCTGACCCGTTTGGGGGTTGTTCATGCTGAGAACTCTCACCACTACCGTCGCCGTCGCCCTCCTGCTTGCTTCCTGTGGCAAGGAGTACTCCTGCAAGACAGTGTACAACTGGCCAGACGCCAACCAGGAATGCCAGTACGACGGGGACATCCTGGTGTGCACTCCGCTTCATTCAAATGACGACGTCGCTTCGTCCACAGATTCTCGAACGAAAGACGGGACCGTCGAGGACCAAAAAAGCATCGAAGATCAAGGAGCTGAGGAAGCGCAGTCCGACGAAAGCTCGTGGGATGTGGAAGAGACCCTGGACGCCGATACGAGTCACGAAGTCGCAATTCCTCCGCCAAACGGCGAAATGCGCGGCATCTGGGTGAGCCGCTGGGACTTCGATTCCGAGGAACGAGTGCGAGCCATCATCCAGGACGTCGCCGACAACGGCTTCAACGCAGTCTTCTTTCAAGTCAGAGGGGTCGCTGACGCCTACTACCACTCGAATGTAGAGCCCTGGAGCGCCGGGCTCTCCGGCACCCTGGGAGAAGACCCAGGCTGGGACCCTCTCGCAGTGGCCATTGACGAAGCTCACACCCAGGGGCTGGAGCTTCATGCGTGGGTCAACACCATGTCCGGCTGGTCGGGTACCAATCCGCCGCCGACCAGCAATCCCCCGCACGTTCTCTACCAGCATCCAGAGTGGCGAGTGCAGGATTCGTCGGGCACGCTCCAGGCATGGAACAACTCCTACGTCTTCCTTTCCCCGGGGATTCCGGGGGTCCGGGCGCACATCGAAGACACCCTGGTGGATCTGGCGGAAAACTACGACGTGGACGGGATTCACCTGGATTACATCCGGTATCCAGGCCCCCAGTTTTCCCACGACGAAGACAGCGTGAACGCGTACGAATCGGCCAAGGCAAACCAACCGGACCTTGCCTGGGAAGAGTTCCAGCGAAACCTCCTGACCGAATTCGTAAGCCAGTTGAGTGCGGCCGTGTGGGGAGTTCGTCCCGCAATCAAGATGACTGCGGCGGTTTGGGGTATCTACCAGGACAAGTGGAACTGGGGTGGGGTCTCTCAAGGCTACTTCGACTACTACCAGGACTCTCACCGTTGGATTCAAGACGAAATTCTCGACGCCATCTGCCCCATGACCTACTGGCCCATCACGCAACCCGCCGGGCAATCCACCGACTTCACCACCCTGGCTTCCGACCACCTGGCCGCTGCCGGCCAACGACACGTCTACATGGGAATCGTGGCTGACTACGATGATGTGGAAGAGATAGAAAACCAGATCCTCCATGTCCGGGCCATCGGCGGTCCCGGAAACGTGGTCTTCTCGTATTCCCTTCTAGAAGAGATGGGGACCATCACGACGCTCCACAACACGGTGTACACCGAGTCCGTTCCTGTTCCAACGATGCCTTGGAAATAGGTCTCCAACCACTGTCACCAGGGTGTCTTGAAGTCCTTGGCAGACAGGGTCCGTTCGTCCACATCCAATCTGGTTGCCTGAGTCGGCGGAGAAAACGCCGGATCGACCTTCCCGGTCACCCTTCGATAGAGACCGATGGGAACGAATGCAACCCAGTAGATAGCGAACAAGAGCAGCAGGGACATGACCTTGCCGATTTTCTCGGAGGACCAGATCACCCCTGAAAACAGTGGGCGAACCAGAACAGGCAGCACCAGTGTCACAAGAATGAGCCCTGCTCCAACGAACAATCCGACCATCCAGTTGTCGGCCAGGTACCCCACAAGCACACTCAAGGCGCCGAGAACCAGTGCGGTCTCAATCTCCTGCCTGCGAGTCAGGTTCGTGTTGTGGGTCGTCATCGTTCAATCCGGAGCGTATTGGGTTTCCAGGGTCCGCTTCAACGCCGGGTCCTGTTCTTCCTTGTGATAGATTCTATTTCCGATAACAAGGTCGTCCATTTCGGTGTTCATGAAGCACACGAATGCATCCTTCGGGGTACAGACAATGGGCTCTCCTCGAACGTTGAAGCTGGTGTTCACCACCATGGGAACCCCCGCCTTCTTCCGGAACGCCTCGATCAGTTTCCAATACCGGGGATTCGTCTCTTGATGCACCGTCTGCAGCCTGGCGGAGAAATCGATATGGGTCACCGCAGGCACCGAGGAACGCTCAAAGTAGAGCTTCTCCTTCCAGTGGCGTCCCAGGTAGTCGTCCGGGAGTTCCTTGCGATGTTCCTTCTTCACCGGCGCCGTGAGCAGCATGTAAGGACTCACCCCCGGCCCTTCGAAGTAGTCTTGCGAATACTCGGCCAACACCGACGGGGCAAAGGGGCGAAAACTCTCTCGATACTTAATCTTCAAATTCAGCTTGCGCTGCATCTCCCCGCTTCGCGGGTCTCCCAGAATGCTGCGATTGCCGAGGGCTCGAGGCCCCCACTCCATTTTGCCCTGGAACCACCCGACGACCCGCCCGTTAGCCAACCTCCCTGCGGTCTCTTCTGTTAGCGCTTTAAACTCCATGCCGTGCCCCGAAGCCCCCAGCTCCCGCTCCATTTGCAGGACCTCGTCCTCGCTGAATTGGGGTCCCAGGAAGGCTCCCTTCATGGCGTCCTTTCCCTCCGGGGCGGCGCGTTCCTGATCAAAGTAGATGTGGTGCGCTGCCAAAGCACTTCCCAACGCCCCTCCAGCGTCCCCGGAAGCAGGCTGAATCCAGAGGTTCTCGAACAACCCGCTGCTTTGGACCACCGCGTTGGCGACACAGTTCAAGGCCACCCCTCCGGCCAGACAGAGGTTTCGGGAGCCGGTCAGTTCTTTGGCAGTGGAGGCCAGTCGAAGGACGGATTCTTCGGTGACCTGCTGGATGGCCAAGGCCAGGTCGCAGTGCTCGGGAAGGAGGTCGTCGTCGGGCATTCTGCGGGACAGTGCAAACAGCTCTTCCCAGCGTTGCGTGTGAATCATCTCCAGGCTGGAGGTGTAGCGAAAATAGGGGGCGTGAAGGTCCATGGAGCCGTCGTCGAAGAGGGTCACGAGGCTGCTTAGAATCTGCTGCTTGAATCGCTCCACCCGCTTTGGGTTGATGTTTCCGTAGGGTGCCAACCCCATGAGCTTGTACTCACCAGAGTTCACCCGGAATCCCAGAAACCAAGTGAAGGCCGAGTAAAGGAGTCCCACCGAGTGGGGGAATTTCATGGTTCGAAGGAAGCGAATCTCTTTGCCTTTGGCGTGGGAAATGGATGCAGTGGTCCACTCCCCTACCCCATCCACCGTAAGGACCGCGGCCTCGTCAAAGGGGGAGGGAAAGAAGGCGCTGGCAGCATGGGAGAGGTGATGCTCCGGGAAAAGGAGAGGGGTGGATTCGGGGTCGAAGTCGCCAAGGGTTTCTAGCCCCTTTTCAATGGTTCGCCGAAGAAAGAGCTTCTCTTTGAGCCAAATGGGCATAGCGGTGACGAACTGTTTCCATCCCCAGGGAACGCCGGCTGCGTAAGTTTCCATGAGTCGGTCGAATTTGAGGAGAGGTTTGTCGTAGAAGACGACGGCGGTGAGGTCGCTCAGGGTGACGTCCCCTTGCTCCAGGCAGTATCGAATGGCCTCGGTGGGAAAGGAGGCGTCGTGCTTCTTCCTGGAGAAACGCTCCTGTTGCGCCGCGGCCACAACACTCCCATCAACCAGCAAGGCCGCTGCCGAATCATGGTAAAAAGCTGAAAGCCCAAGAATCTTCATGGCCGTCTATCGGCTCCTCCAGTGCGAAAGGGGAGCATACACGAATCCATTCAAATTGGGGAGGGGTAGGCAAAGAGGATCGGTGGAAGCCGTAGGACCAATTGGGGTCAGACCCTTTCGTTTTTCCTTTTAATTGGTGGCTTGCGTCTTCGGTGCAAGATGGCCGCATCTCCTTGATTCGCCAGGTGCACAGGCCACTGCAGGTGTTCCTGTGCAAGAACCGAGTCGCCCCCAAGAGAGGGCGGATTTCGGGCAAAATGGGGGCAAATCCGACCGCAAAGTGGCGTTTTCTTCGACTGAGAACGAGAAAAGGAAAAAGGAAAGGGTCTGACCCCTATGTAGCGAAATGGGGCTATTTGGGGGTAAAATTCGGGAAAAGGAAAAAGGAAAGGGTCTGACCCCTATGCAG
>CALFHQ010000911.1 GCA_937876385.1 uncultured Pseudomonadota bacterium | reverse complement strand
CTGCCCCAGGACGGGCGCTTCAATCACAACTTTCCGGTTGTCGGCGGGGTGCAGGCAGGGGAGTGCAGAGCTCTCCTGGTGGATTTCTTCTCCAAACGCCGCAAAGCGTGAACAAGTTGCTTCCCGATTCCGTTAGTGGTAGCCCTTGACCTTGCAATGAAATGAGGAAGACCATGACAAACAGCACAGCCACCAACATCCTGGGAAGCCTCACGGGCCTCACACTCTTCTTTCTTGTGTCCTCTTCGGCTGGAGCCTGGGAGTCTCGGGTGTTCGAAGGGGAAGACAAGCCCCTGACGACGTCGGATTTGTACCCCCGGATAGAGGAGCAGAAGGCGCGCTTTTATGCCGAGGACTTCAGTGTCACTCTCGACCTCAACAAAGGGGTCAAGGCAGAGGTCAAGTTCGGCATCAGCAACCTCGTCGGGGATGGACCCACGGGGTTTGTGTCGGCGCGTTGGAGAGGACCCCGGGTCGGAGTCGACAGAGCGCAGCGGAAGTTGCCGTCCAACCAATGGTCCTTCGAAAAGAGCCCCTTCGAACTCTCGTTGAAGCCCCTCAAGTTTCGAGGAAACGAGAAGAAGATGACCGTTACCATCGAAGGGAAGAAGAGCCGCATTGATCTGCAACTGTCAGCCCTCGTACCCGGATGGCGCCCGGGGGACGGCCGAATCGTTCTGGCCGACCAGGGGCTGGTGGAGATGATGGTGTGGCCCCTGATGGAGGTACAGGGTTCCATCGAAGACAGGAACAGCGGAAAGGTGCTGCGATTCAAGGGAACTGCCATCGTGACCCACTCGGTGACCACCCTCCCGCCCCAGTTCCAACCCCCGCGCTGGTTCTATTTCAAAGGGGAGGATTCCCGCAACCCGGTCCTTTTCCAGGCAGTGGAGCTGGGCGAAGAGTTTGGGAACGAACTGCACGGTTGGATCCTCGTGGTGAAGAACAACAAGATCATGGCGCATTCCGCTTCCCTGGAGCTCAAACCGTTGAAGTATCAGGTTCGAGATGGGGTGAAGCTCCCCTGGGGGTTCTACTTTTCAGACCCCGTTCCCGCCATCGAAGGAGCCCTACAGGCCGACGAACTCACCCGGGCGGTGGACCAACTCAAGAAACTCCCGCCGCTGGAAGCTGCCGTCGTCGGCAAGTTCCTCAAGCCGGTGACCTATTTCTTCAAGGGGCAAATGGAAGTGAGGGTAGGGGGAGAGTCCATCACCACAAAGGGAACCTACAAAGTCGAGCAGGTGCGGTAGGAAGGAAGTATCCTATTCGTTGTTGTTGTCGGATTTCCGCTTGCGGATAACCTCGTCCACCACGTTACTATCCTTCTGCTCGTCAGTCCCTGTAACCGAATTCAGCAGGAAATCGGAACCGAAGGTGGGGTCCTCTGCCTTTTCCACCGCTTTTCGGGAAGCGGTCACCTGAGGAAGGAGGGGCTTGAACTCCCACACCACCCGGTTGCAGACGAAGATGTCCACGGGGGGCATGGCTCGCAATTTGAATGTGTCATCTTCCCAAACGAGCTTCGCCGGGACGCTCTTCTCTTCGTCCTGCCAGACGACCTCTTTGGGGTCTCCGAATTTCTCCACGAGGTACCGAACGAAGTCAACGAAGGGTTGATCTGGATCCAGGCAAAGATAAACCTTCCACAGCCAATTGTTCGTGAAGAAGAAGTAGGCCACCGAATCGCCGTAGTCATACTTGTAGAGGGCCTCGCCAACGTTCTGAACGAATTCATCGGCGATGACGGAGACTGCGTAGCCGGTCTCTCCCCCCTTGAATTCGTGGTAGCTGGCCTTTAGATCCGAAAATGCCTGCTCCATCTTCACATAGAGGTTGTCCCGCTCTGCGGCATCGAGGGTCGCTCGCAAAACAGGCTTCAACTGCTCCGCAAACCGCTCCCGCAGCACGCTGAGTAGCGTGGCGCCCCCTTCGCCAAAGGGCATCTCTCGAAACACCCGGTCGACTTGACCGATATCCAGAGGGCTGACTTTCGCTGGCTGCGTCGACTCGACGGCCGGAGCCTTCTCTCCCTCGGACAACTTCTCCTGGGCAGGGGCCGGACTCGAATGCATACACAGAAAAACCAGCATGAAAGACAGCATGAATCGTGTCTTGCGCATCATGAAGGCCACCTTTCTTTTTGAACGAGTGTTGCCATATCTGGAGGGAAGTGTACCATAAATCAAGACGCAAGTGATGACTTTTTGCGCTCAATTCCCCCGTTGTTCCTTCGTTTATTTCCCCGTCAACGGGGTTGGGTTTGAAATGACACGATTCCCCGGTTCCACAACCCTGAACAGACTTCTTGCATGCCTGGCGATCCTCGTTGCAACCGCCTGTACCAGCGCTGATGAAACAACACCGGACGTACACGACGCCATTGACGAGCAGACCACCGATTTCAAGGGGGACGAGTCTGGCCTTCCTGATGCCTTTCAGGAGTGCTCCGACGACAATCAGTGTGCCGGCGACGACCCCTGCCGGATCCCTTACTGCGATGAACAGACCAACCTGTGCCAGGTCCGGCAAGCCGAGGACGAAGCACAGTGCGATGACGGACTGCCTTGCACCGTGAATGATCGCTGTCATGGCGGCCTTTGCACCGGAGTGGAACGGGTCTGCGACGACCAGAACCCCTGCACCACAGATAGCTGCAACGCCGCAAATGGGAGTTGTCAATTCGGCTTCAACAACGACCCCTGCGAAGATGCAAACCTATGCACCGGGAACGATTCGTGCTCGAAGGGAACATGCCGAGGGGAACCCGTCGATTGCGACGACGACAACCCCTGCACCACCGACTCCTGCACCATCGATGAAGGTTGTAGACACCTCGTGGCGGGGGAGGCGCCGTGCAATGACGGCAACCAGTGCACGGTGGGAGACCACTGCCGGGAGGGGGCGTGCGTGGCCGGGATTGCTTCGGTTTGCGACGACGAAAATCCGTGCACCGCAGACCAGTGCCAGCCTGCCACTGGAGAGTGCACATTCACCCCCATTCCAGAAGCCCTCTGCGACGACAACAATGCCTGCACTCAGCAGGACGCCTGCCAAAACGGGGTCTGTCTGGGAGGCTCAGCGACCCCCTGCGACGATAACAACCCCTGCACCGAGGACGCCTGCCTGCCTGCCACCGGGTGCGTCCACGTGTCGGTGTACAAGGGGTGCGACGATGGCATCGCCTGCACCGTGGGAGATACCTGCCAAGACGGGGTTTGCACCGGAGGACCGGCAATCTCCTGCAGCGACGGAAATCCGTGCACGGCGGACCAATGCACCCCGGAAACCGGGGAGTGCGAACACACGCCGGTAAACTGGTCCTGTGACGATGGAAACCTGTGCTCCACCGGAGATACTTGCCAGGGCGGATTCTGCATCGGGACATTGGTGGATTGCGACGACAACAATCCCTGCACGGTGGACGCTTGCCAAGCCAATGTCGGCTGCGTGCATACCCCCGTGGCTCTCGGTTGCGACGACAGCAATCCCTGCACCATCGGAGACATCTGCTTCGAAGGAATTTGCACCCCAGGGGGAGGGGGCCTCAACTGCAACGACTTCAATCCGTGCACTCAGGACTTCTGCCTACCGGAGACCGGGGAGTGCTCCCATGAGGCCGTCTCCGGTGCCTGCGAAGACGGCAACCCCTGCACCGAAGGGGATTTTTGCTCAGGTGGGATTTGTCAGGGGGGCACCCTGGACACTTGTGAGTGCTTGAGCGATGTCGACTGCCTCCCCTTTGACGATGGCAATCTGTGCAATGGAGTCCTCTTCTGCGACGATCAAGGGTGGCCACCCAGGTGCCGAATCCATCCCGATTCGATTGTGACTTGCGACCTCATCGCTCCCTCGTGCCAGGTGGTAGCTTGCAACCCCGATTCGGGAGGTTGCGAATTCAACGACGCCCCGGAGTTGACCCCGTGCGATGATGGAAACAACTGCACGGGACCTGACCGGTGTGTCGCCGGTGAATGCGCAGGGGAGCAGGAAGTCTCCTGCGACGACGACAATCCCTGTACCGACGACATATGCTCCCCGGAGGAAGGGTGTGTGGTCTCGACGAATGCCAATCCTTGCGATGACGGGAACCTCTGCAGCATCGGCGACGTGTGTGTCGGCGGCTATTGCGCCGGCTTGCCTCGCAACTGCGACGACGGGAACCCTTGCACCCTGGACATTTGCGATCCCGCAGACGGCCAGTGCCGGTACGAGAACTCTCCCTCCTCCTGCAACGACTTCAATCTCTGCACAGACTCGGACCACTGTGAGGATGGACTGTGCGTCGGGAATCCGGTGGACTGCGCCGATTCGAATCCCTGCACCCAGGACGGCTGCGACCCCCAGGATGGGTGCATTCACGAGCCCTCTGACGGGGGATGCAACGACCACAATGCCTGCACCACGGGAGAGCTCTGCCTGAACGGACTGTGCATTGGTGACATGACGGACTGTGACGACGACAACCCCTGCACCGATGATTGGTGCGAAGGAGAGGTGGGGTGCCTCCACGCCCCCAACCAGGCGTCCTGCAATGACGAGAACTACTGCACCTACGGAGACCACTGCTCTCAAGGTGATTGCGTAGGCTACGAGGTCGTCTGCACCGATGGCAATCCATGCACCGACACCGCATGCAATCCCCAGGTGGGATGTGTCCTGAACAATCTCGATATTCCGTGTGATGATCAAAGCGCCTGTACAACCGGAGATTGGTGCTTTGACGGCGTCTGCTTCCCCGGCTTCCCAACCATCTGTGACGACGACAACGCCTGCACCATGGACCTCTGCGATCCAGCCACTGGGGAGTGCAGCTATACCCCCGTGCCTGTGGGGTGCGATGACTCAAACATCTGCACAACCGACGACTACTGTCTCGACGGAGTCTGCACCGGCTATCTCGTGCTGTGTGACGACTTCAGCCCCTGCACGTCCGACGGCTGCGACTCGGAAACCGGCTGTTTCCACTCCCCTTTGGACAACCTCGGGTGCTCTGACGGAAGCCTTTGCACAACTGGCGACGTGTGTGTGGCCGGAGTCTGCGTGCCGGGTCCCCCCCTTGCCTGTCAGGACGAGAATCCGTGCACCGAGGATGGCTGCGATCCTTGGATCGGTTGCACCTTTGAACCGTTGAACGACCTCTCTTGCGACGACGAACTTCCAAATACCGTGCTGGACCACTGCGAAGACGGCGTGTGCACTGGATTCCCCGATTTGGACATGGATCAGATCCCCGAATCCGGCTTTTCGACCCCGTGCAAGAACCCCACCGTCACCCAATGCAACGACAACTGCCCAGACGTCCCCAATCCCCAGCAAAGTGACCTGGATGGGGATGGCATCGGCGACCTGTGCGAGTTGTGTGGCAACGTACAGCCCGTGGACGGAACGACGCCCCCAGATATGACTCTCTGGGAGACAACTGTCAGCGGTGCCTGTCCCGCCAACAACAAGGGGCTGCGAGCTGCCTTTGACGGGGAAGAACCCATCCTCGAATTCTACCTCAATCGAGTACCTCAGTGCCCCAACGGAATCCTCCTGGGGACCCTGCTGTCATCCATCGACCTCAAGGGGAATGCCGCCACTCTGGAACTCGACCTGGAGTTGGACGCGGCCGTGTGCCCCAGCGATTACGCAGAGAACCTACATGCAGAACTGCGCATGGTAGATGGCAGCTCAGACGTCCTCCTTGATGCTTTGAGTCCCTTTGCGACTTCCGGGACTTGCCTCGACGGCCTGGAGATTCCAGACGGAGCAGGGCGCCATTCGTGGACCCTCGTGGTGGAGCCCGACGAGGAGTGGGTGCGGGTCTATCGAGACGGCACCGAATTGGAGACCAGCCCGGTGGATCTGTCCACCCTGAGCTCGTGGCAGGTGGCGGTGGTGGTGGGTGGAGCGGACTACGTGGCCGCAGAAGGAACCCACGCCCACGTGCGGATCTTCTCGTGGAGCATAACCTGCGCCTGGTAGAGGAAAATTCGGCTCAGAAACCCTGACATTCCGGGGTTTGGAGCGGTTGGTGAACGCACAGCTTCAAGTCCAGGTTGCAGGAATCCAGTGTGCATGGGTCGCCGTCGTCGCAGAATCCCTCTTCTGCACCCAGGCAACAGGCATAGAGCCCGTCGTTGTAGCAACTCCCCATGGTCGGGTCGTTGGCCAGAAAGACGCAACGATCCGATGTGCACGGGTCTGAATCGTCACACTGGCTGTCTCCAGAGCACAGCGGACACACCGACTCCAGCGCAAAATCGTCCAAATGAACGCCGTTGTACCCGTTGTCGGTGGAATCCACCGTATCAAACGAGAAGCGGAAACGGACGGTCTTGCCCGCCAGACTCAACAGGCCGACTCGAACCGGCTCGAAGGAACTGCCGGTGTTGTTCAACAGCATCTTCGAATTGAACAACTCCACCGATGAGACCCCTCCGTCCGGCTCTGGAACGTCCGCATACAAGATCAGAACGTCGTAGTCATAAGGGTACTCGGGGGCCGGCGCCGGCTCCAGGTCCAGGCGGATCATGAAGCGAAGTTGAATCATCGGCCCCGCCGGAACTTCGATTTCCGGAGACACCAGGTCGAGGTTCACCCGAGCGCCGGTGTCGTAGCTCAAAGTCGAAACGTCCCCCATGTACAGGGCGCACGGGAGGGAATAGACGTCCCCAGGCAATCCCCACCAAGTCACTCCGTCGGTGGGGTTGAAGTCGACGATGTCGAAAGCACCCTGGCCGCACGAATCGAAGGACTCCTCGAAGTAGGTCGTGCTGCCCTGGCAGGCCGGAGGCTGGCATAGACCCTCAACGCAAGAGAAGAGAGAGGGACAACTCCCACAACTCCCTCCGCAACCGTCCGAACCGCACTCCGCCCCGGCACACATCGGGTCACACGCGACGCAGTGACCAAAGGAGCACAACGGCTTGTTCGTGGAGCAATAGCCGCAGTAGCTGCCACACTCGTCTGGACCACATTCCTTTTCCTCGCACTGCGGAGCGCAAATGTCCCCCAGAGCGTCCTCCGCTTCCCCTGCGTCAAGGTCCAAGGTTCCGTCCTCGGCGAGGTCCATGAAGTCCCCCAAATCGGACAGATCCGTCGAATCTTCGGCACCGGCGTCCTTTCGCGACACCTCTTCCCAGAACACGTCCTTTTGAAGTGTCTGACTGAGAACCCCGGTCTTTACCGGGTCTCCGCCAGCGAAGGTCGCCCCAGCGTCAACGCAGCCCGCTGACCACAAGAGCAGCAGAAGAACCATGGAGCGTTTGGGGAAAATTTTGAGCAAGTCTCCTCCCGGCCCATCGATGCGAAGGCGCGCTCTGCCCAGAGCGCGCCGGACCTGACAAGAATACTCAACCTTACGATGGAGTTTCAAGGGGCACGAGAGAAAGGAGGCAGCAAAAGCAACCGGAGAACAGAAAAGAGAAAACCGATTACTCGGTGCCTTCTTCGGTCTCCGGGGCTGCTTCGTCAGCAGGGGCTGCTTTGTCAGCCGGGGCTGCTTTGTCAGCCGGAGCCGCTTCGTCCGCAGGGGCCGCTTCGTCAGCAGGGGCTGCTTCGTCAGCCGGGGCCGCTTCGTCCGCAGGGGCTACTTCGTCAGCCGGGGCCGCTTCGTCAGCCGGGGCTACTTCAACAGCCTTCTTCTCTTGGTCGGCCTTCTCTCCACCCAGATCGGCGAGGTCGTCCGCGTCTTCCGGTTCCTCTTCCTGCTGCACCATGTCCGGAGCAACCGAGGAGCGAGCAGCTCGCATGTTCAGCGAGATGCCC
>CALFHQ010000910.1 GCA_937876385.1 uncultured Pseudomonadota bacterium | reverse complement strand
GGCTCACTGATTCAGAACAGCACAACAAGATCTATGAAACGCCGCGCTCCGCCAGCCTCATGGGCAAAGTGGTCTACGGACTCCCGGAAGTCAATCGGGACGCCATTGCCGATGCGCTCGTGGTATCCAACCCAGGGTGCTACGCCACCGCCTCGGCCCTTGCACTGCTGCCTTTGGCTGAAAAGGGTTTCATCACGGGCCCGGTGGTCATCGATGCCAAGTCCGGCGTGTCTGGAGCCGGCAGGAACGCAACAGATACAACCCATTTCTGCTCTGCTAGCGGAGACGTGCGCCCCTACAAAGTGGGCCGGGTGCACCGCCACGTTCCGGAAATCGAGCAAATCCTCACCGGGGCAAACGGCAACAGTCCGGTGCGCATTGTCTTTGTCCCGCAACTGATACCGGTGGAGCGAGGAATCCTGGCCACCACCGTGGTGCACACTCCCGGGGAGTCGGGGAAGGCCATCCACGCCTTGTACAAAGACCGATACGCCAACGATCCTTTCGTCCGAGTCCTCCCGTTGGGTGAGCTGGCTCGAATCCGCGGGGCAGCATACACCAACAGGGCCGTCATCTCGGTCACCCCGGTTCCGGACGTAGAAATGGTTGTCATCGCTTGCGCCATCGACAATCTACTCAAAGGGGCCGCAGGGCAGGCAGTGGAGAACATGAACCTCATGTTCGGCCTCCCGGAAACGGCCGGTCTGCGGGGAGCCCCGTAGGTCTTGCATTCTGTTCCAATCATTCCTTCACTAAGAAAGAGAACAGCCCCACGGAGAACATTGTCCATGCAGCACGCTACCCAATCAATACAACACACCACCCAATCGATAACCCTCGTCAAAGTCGGTGGAGCCCGGCTTAGAACCGCCCACGACCTTGTGTCTCTGGCCAAGTACATCTCCGGATTGCGAGACGCAGGCCAGAACGTCCTCGTGGTCCATGGCGGAGGGCCGGAAATCAGCGAGTTCCACGAACAGTTAAATGTGCCCTTCGAGAAAATGGACGGCTTGCGGGTCACCACCCCACAGGGAATGACCCTGACCACCATGGTCCTGTGCGGCCTGGTGAACAAGCGCATCGTTGCCTCTCTTCTGGCAAACCGTGTGCCCGCCTTCGGGTTGTCGGGAGTCGATGGCCGCATCCTTCGGTCCACCTTTCTCGACCAGAAGCGTTATGGATATGTTGGGACTCCTCCAGAGGTCAGCGCCGATCTATTGCACCTCCTCATGAGCGCCGGCCACGTGCCTATTGTTGCCCCGGTTTCTCTGGGGCCCGACGGCACCCCCATTAATGTCAACGCCGACGATGCTGCCCACGCAATCGCACGGGCCATGCACGTCGACTCACTCGATTTCATCAGCGACATTCCAGGGGTCAAGGGGCACGACGACGCCGTGATTCCCACGGTTCGCAGCGGTGAACTGGACACATTGATTTTAGACGAGGTGGTCACAGGTGGGATGATCCCGAAGCTCCGTGGAGCGGCCCTCGCCGTGAACTCGGGGGTAGGGCGGGTCCGAATTGGAGACCTGGCCGGGATGCTCCACGACACCGCCACCGTCGTTTGCTCATAAACACAAAATTTCAGGAGACAATCACCATGACAAACAGTCCATGGAAAGAAACACTGCATACAGCCGACAAAGTCCTCGCCAACACATACAAGCGCCCTGAGATCCTCTTTGTCTCCGGCGAGGGGGCTCACCTCCAGGACGCCGAAGGCAAAGACTATATCGACATGACCAGCGGCATCGCCGTCACCAACCTGGGTCACGCCTCCAAAGTCGTCAGGGATGCTCTGCGGGAAGGAATAGACGGTCTCATTCACACCTCCAACCTGTACCACACCGAACCTGCCATCCGGTTGGCGTCGGCCCTTGTGGACGCTTCCTTCGCCGATCGGGTGTTCTTCGCCAATTCGGGTACCGAAGCAGTCGAAGGAGCATTCAAATTCGCTCGCCTCTACCACCAGGGAAAACGACATGTGTTCCTTTCGTTTGCGGGGAGCTTTCACGGTCGAACCATGGCAGCACTGGCAGCAACCGATCGTCCTGACTACCAGAAACCCTTCGAACCGCTGCCCGGGGGCTATCGGCAAGCGCCCTGGAATGACGCTCGAGCCCTCTCAGCCATCGATGAAGAGGTGGCCGCAGTCATCGTGGAGCCCATCCAGGGCGAAATGGGAGTTCGTGTTGCAGATCCCCAATGGCTGCGCTCTCTTCGCACCCGCTGCGACGAAACCGGGACACTCCTCATATTCGACGAAATCCAGTGCGGTCTGGGTAGAACCGGACGCCTCTGGGCGCACGAGGATTCCGGCGTCACTCCGGACATCATGACCCTGGCAAAACCCCTGGCCGGGGGACTTCCCATGGCCGCCGTCTTGATGACCGAAGCAGTGGCAGCATTCATTCAGCCCGGACACCACGGAACCACCTTTGGCGGTGGACCCCTGGTGGCTCACGTGGCACACAAGGTCTTCTCCACCCTGTCAAAGGACTCCTTTCTGCAGACCGTGCGAGAGCGAGGTTCAGAGTTGACAACGATGCTTCGAAACATCGTCTCGCCCGTCTTGGATGAAGTTCGTGGTGAAGGGCTGATGATTGGGGTGAAGGTCACCGTTCCCCCCGCCCAGGTGGTGCAGAAAGCCCTCGAAGAAGGGCTGCTGGTTGTTCCCAGCGCCGATGGCGTCGTCCGCTTCCTTCCCCCCCTGTCCGTCGACAATGGGACCATCTCGGAAGCAGTTAACCGATTTGCCAAAGCGCTCAAAGCATGTGAAGCCTGAAGGAGAGTATGATGCTGATTCATCCCATCCATCCACAACCCAATGGACCGCTCTTGCCTGTTGTGGCGCCGGCTCGCCGCCAGGAAGCTGTCGAAATACATCGAATCCTGGAGGCTCGCGCTCCTCAAACCATAGTGACCCCCCTTGCGACCATCGCTCGCAACATTCACCGGTACGGGGTCATCCGATCACGAGACGGTCGCGTCCTTGCCTGTGCGGCCCTGATGCCCAAAGCGCCTCGGCGCTTCGAGTTGAGAAGCGTCGCCGTGGCCCCCGGGTTCGAAGGACAGAGACTGGGGCAACACCTCTTGCAGTGGGCCGGAGACGAAGCGCACAGAAGAGGGCTTCTTGTGCTGTGTGTGACAACCCATCCAAAGCTCTTTGCCCGGTTTGGCTTCAAACCCATTTCCATGCCCGCCGAGTTACAGAAGGCCGAGCGGGAGAACGTAAAGCTGGACTCCCCCCGGCAGGCCATGATTCTCGAACCCACCAAAGCAATCCAACATTTCTGGAGTGTCGCATGAACTCAAGCACCACAACCTACGGTCTTCACAAGCTTCCTGGAGGAGACCTCTTGTCTGTCCCCGGTTTCACAGGAGCCGGAGTTTCCTGCGGAATCAAACCGGAGGGTGCCCTGGATCTGGCCCTTGTCGATGCAGGCAGAGAGATGGTGGCTTCGGCCATGTTCACCCGCAATCGCCTTCCCGCAGCCCCCGTGCTCCTCTGCAAGGCTCGACTGGCGCAGAATCCTCGGATAAAAACGGTGGCCATTAACTCCGGCAACGCCAATGCGATGACCGGTGTGGACGGCCGCGAAGCGGCTCTCCAAATGTTGGAGACCCTCGAAAGCGAGGTTGGCGCCCCTGGATTCGTGATGTCCACCGGGGTCATTGGAGTCCCCTTTCCCTTAGAAAAGGTCTCCCAAGGCATCGCTGCCTACGGCTCCACGTTGCGGCCCACCGCTGGGAAGGACGTCGCTTCGGCCATCATGACCACGGACACCCGCATGAAAACCACTGCCTACACCTTCCAGGCCGAGACAGCCGATGGCGTGCACACGTTCACGGTGGGTGCCATGGCGAAGGGGAGTGGGATGATCCACCCCAACATGGCCACCATGATTTCAATACTCGCCACCGATGCTCCAATCGGGGTCGACGCCTCCCGAAGCATTCTCAAATCTGCCGTGGACGCCTCTTTTCACCGAATCAGCGTTGACGGAGACACAAGCACAAACGACACCGTGTTGCTGCTGTCCGAGAACGAGCAATCCCCCCACCATCTAACGGCCTCGGGAATCGCCTCAGTGGAGCGCGCTGTGACACAGTGCGCCCAGGACATGGCCAAGGCCATCGTAGAAGACGGCGAAGGGGTAGGGCGGGTGGCCCACATCACGGTGTCCGGCGCAAAGGACGATTCCCAAGCCCGAGAAGCGGCCCAAGCCATCGCCCTCTCTTCCCTGGTGAAGACAGCTCTGGCCGGTGCTGATCCCAACTGGGGCCGTATCCTGGCAGCCATGGCCAACACCCAGGCAGACTTCGCCGAAGACCGTTTGGCCCTTACCCTGGGAGGCATCACAGTGTTCTTAGAAGGTAGACCACTGGTCGTGGACCAGGGCCAAGTAGACGAGGCGTTCTCCCAAAAGGAAGTCACCATCGAACTCGATCTAGGAGTCGGCAAAGGTCAGGCGGAGATGTACACCACGGATCTTACCCACGACTACGTCACCATCAATTCAGAATACACCACCTGAGCTGTCCCGCCGAATCCCTCCCATCTGCCTTTGACACCCGTGGAGGGGGCAGGTAGCATTCCTGCAAGCTGGTGCCAGGCGGAGAGCCTCCTCTTGTACCAACGCGGATTCATTGATGTACGCCACTTCGGGAGAAGCGACATGCGACGATTGTTTCTGGTCTTTCCACTCTTCTTTCTGTTTTTCGGGTTGGTTGGCTGCAGTAGCAGCAGCTCTTCCGACAATCCCTCGGACATTTCGGCGGCCGACAACTCTGACAATCAGGCAGGGGAATTGGATGTCCCGGCGGATACGGCCTCACTGTATCCAACCAAGCTGCCCTTTGTGTTGGACCGCAAGCAAGTAGGCGAGCCCCTCACGGAGACCGAAATCGCCGATTTCACCGACACCATGGTCTCCTTCTACCAGGATACCGGCTACTTTGACTGGCTGTGGTGGACAAGCCACGGGCTGGATGGTGCGTACGACTCCAGCATGCACTCCTACAAGCTGTTCTGGCAAGATACCCAGGCATATCGAGAAGGGGACACCATCCGCTTCGAACACACCGGGGGAGCAGACAACCTGGCCCTGCGCACGACGAAGCTCATGAACAACCTGGGAGCCGGCTACCTGGCAACCGGCAGCATGCTCTTTGGCCGCTTGCTGGAACAGTACTGCTACGGAATCGTCGCCCTCTCGTTGGGCATGGATTGGGCTGGCGAAGATCCCCCTGTGAAGTACCTCCAGGCCCGTGCGATTTTCACCCACAACCACTCGTACACCATGGAAGAAAACCGCCACGTCACCGTGAGTTATGACCCGGTGAAAGTCTACAAGGCAGACTGGAACGCCCACACCTTCGAGAACCCGGACAACCCCAACTATGGGACCATCTGGCTGCGCTCCATGCGCTCCAAAGACGACGTTCCACACATGCTGCGGTCTGTTCCGGTGTTGCGCCGCGTTGCCGAGGAAGGAGCCGATGAATCCGTCCGAGAAGCGGCCGCATTGGCCGTGCAGTACCTGGATGGTTTCGCCAAGGACATCGTTGACAGCGGCTATCAAATTCGAACTCGAGATGAAGATGGGAATGCCATTGTTCCTCTGGAAGACAACGGGTTCCCCAAGGACCTCGCCAGCTTCGTCCTGTTCGAGGAT
>CALFHQ010000909.1 GCA_937876385.1 uncultured Pseudomonadota bacterium | reverse complement strand
GTGACACTGCGTCCCCGCTCGTCCCAGGCGAGGATCGAATCCGGAGTCATCCCCTCGTTCCCCTGGCAGAAAGGGCAACTCTCCCCATGCTTCTCCATCTCACCAAACGGACGGAATTGAATCGGCCGCTTTCCACGCTCACTCGCAATGATGACCCAACGTCGCTGCAACGGGTCGTGCCGCAGTTCCGACGGTCGAGTGGAATCAAACGTGCCAGTTCTCTGCATTGAGTTCCTCCCCTCTGAGCTGAAACACGATATTGTCCGTGTGGGGGAATCGCTCCAGTTCCCTTCCACGCTTCGCCATCACGAAGTACAACTCAACCCAGGAGTCCGGGTTCACCGATACCCCTTTGGCGCCCGACAGACAGGCGATGGGAATGGCCAACTCCAAAACCGAGTGCAACGCCCCCTCTGCGCGGGACTCCTCTCCCCCGGCCCTGCGAATCACAACTCCCGCGCCCTCCTGGGTCGATATCTTGAAATCCAAGTGAGTCGGCTTCACGACGTGAAGCACCAGGTCGAGCTTCTTCGCCTTGAGAAGCGCTGCCAAAGCAGACGTGCTCTCAAGCTTCAAATAGACCTTCTCCTTGTCAAAACCAAACCGGACCTCACGCATCCACAGATTGGGACGGTGAGAGAACCCCTGCTGGACAGTCACTCGCCCCGCTGAGAGCCACTTGTAGTAGTTGTCCTGCTTCCCAGTGATGGACGGAGAGATCAAATGCATCGGAGGCTCAAGCAACGCACCATACTGGATGGACGGGTCGAGGGGTCGCTCCAACTCCTCGGGTGGATGCATCCCCAGACGCCCGTAAATGGCCTTCAAGTGATGCCGAAAGAGCAAGTCGAACTCGGCGTCATAGGGGGACGTATGCCCCTCGCCAAACCACCAGAACCAATCCGATGCCTCGGATCGCAACACCAGATCCACCAACTCGTCTCGGGCTTCCGGCTCAATGTGATTTCGGTTCAAGAACGCTTCCACCGCCTGGCGCGCAGCTAGAAGATGGTCCCACCCTCGATTCTTCACCGGATCGCCCATCCACGTATAGAACGTCCCATCAATCCAAGAACCGGCGCAAACCCGCTCCAGGGTTGCACACCCCACTTCCTTCAACACCTGAGACGGAGACTGAACCAGAAAACGCTCGTCCTCGGCCAAGGCTCGATACATCAACTCCACAAACCGCATCCCGCCGTGGATGTAGTACTCCCACGCGTTCTCACCATCCATGGCGATGGTAATCACCGGCTTGTCCAACCCACTCTCCCGGGAAGCCTTGTGCAACTCTCCCAGAAAGTGCTTCACAGCCACCTCCGGCTTCCACCTCGAATAGACGAATCCGATGAGGTCGGAAAGCTGGGTGTCCCTGAAGAAAATGGCCGTATTTCCAACCTTCCACGGACGGAAAATGGCATCCGCTCGATTCCCGCCGTACCCCCCCAACGTATTCGTGAGGATCTTCTCGTCGGTAGCAATCCACTCCACACCCGATTCCGACAGAATTTCCATCACTCGAGTGGAAACAGAGCCCTCCGAAGGCCACATCCCTCGAACCGGCCGCCCCATCCGATCAGAAACCAGGTCCACACCCCGGCGAACCTGCAAGCGAGCGTCGTCCGGGTAGGAGAACACGGATGCAGGAAGGCGCATCTCTGGAGCCGCTTCGTGGGCAGCGTTGGTGTCCACCAACAAGGGCAAAATGGGGTGGTACATGGGAGAACAGGCAACCTCGATGCTCCCCTGTTCCTGCAATTCCTTGTGCAACGGGATAATCCGATTCAACAACTCCCGAACAGCATCGGCGAACTGCGCCTTGTCACCCTGAGTGAACCCTCTTCCCTTCTCCAGGAGTGAAGAAACCCGAGGATCCTGACGCAAGGTAATCCCCGTCCAAGCCAGGAAGAACCAGAGCTGGAGATCCATCCAATCGCCGTTGGAGAACCGGGAGACCGCGTCCATCGGGTCCCCCTCATACCAGGAGAGCTGCTGCAACTCCACATACCGCCGAAAAGGACGCAACATCGTGTCTTGATGCACGTTGAAGAAGTTCTTCAAGAGAAAGAGCTTCTCCTGAGCAACCAAATCTGCCGGGTCCTTTAGCGCCGTCTGCAGGAACACGTCATTCGCTCTCCCGTTGGCATATTCCTCGATCTGCTGCACCATCCCCGGAAC
>CALFHQ010000908.1 GCA_937876385.1 uncultured Pseudomonadota bacterium | reverse complement strand
CGCTACCTCGAGTTTGAACCAGACGTCATTGTTCTGGCCGACGCCGGATGCATTCTTCAATTGCAGGGGGTCCTCGACAAAATGGGGGTGGAGAATCCGCCCCCCGTGGTTCACTACGTCGAGCTGTTCACCGCGTCCTCCGTGGAGGATCTCAAGCGATGAGTTTTACCCCGGAATTCCTCGAGCGAATGAACAAGGCCCTGGAAGATCGGGTGCTTCAGGCAGCGTTGAACAAGGCGTTGACTACGGTGCGTCGAAAGAGCGCGGCTTCTCTCATGGAGCTCACCGAACCCCAAGATGTACGAGATGTGGCAGCAGAGGTGAAGCGTATTGCGGTGAACTCGCTGCATCGCAATCTCCAAGAGTTGGAGAGTCGCCTGGAGCATGCGGGAACCGAAGTCCTTTGGGCTCGCAACGCCGAAGAAGCCACCCAGCACGTCACCGATATTGCACGGGAACACAACATCCAGCGGGCCATTTTCTCGAAGTCCATGGTTGCCGAAGAGATCGAATTGGAGCACGCCCTGCAACACGCCGGGGTTCGAGTGATTCAGACGGATCTTGGAGAGCGGGTGGTGCAACTGGCGGGGCAAAAGCCGTCCCACATCACGGCACCTTGTCTGCACATGAGCGCCAAAGAGATCGGGAAACTCCTTAAGGTGAAGACGGGGATGGAGTACACCGACGACCCCGAACGGATCAGCCGTTACCTCGCAGAACAGATGCGTCCGACTTTCCTGGCCGCTCAGATGGGGATCTCGGGGGTGAACATGGCGGTGTCTCGCACTGGCACCCTCGTCATGGTGGAAAACGAAGGGAACGTTCGGTTGGGATACACGTTGCCGGAAGTCCACGTCGCCGTCCTGGGCATTGAGAAGGTCGTCGAGACCATGCGAGACGCCGACTTCGTCTTGTCTCTCCTGGCAAGAAAGGCGACAGGGCAGCGCTCCACAAGCTACTTGTCTCTGTTGGGACCGGGCCCTCTTCCGGGGCAGAAACGGTATGTGGTTTTCGTGGACAACGGGCGCAGCTTTGTTTTCTCAAAAGGTCCCTATCGAGAGCTCCTTTCTTGCATCCGTTGTGGTTCGTGCATGAACGTTTGTCCCGTGTATGAAAAGGTGGGGGGCCACGCTTATGGGTGGACTTATCCCGGCCCCATCGGCATCGCCCTGATGCACCTCATGGGACCGCCTGAGATGGCTTCTCAGGCGAACTATCTGTGCTCTTTGTGTGGGGCGTGCACCGAAGCTTGCCCCGTGGAAATTCCTTTGGACAAGCTCATCGTCATGGGGCGAGCCCGTACCAATCGGCTCAAACCTGGTAAGGAATACCGTCGGGAACGCAGGGCCTTTCGCCTGGTGACTCAGTCGATGTTGAAAGGGGGGCGGTATCGCTTCACCCACTGGGGACACAAGGTTGGGCGGGCGGTGGCTCCCGGGGTGGTTCGAGGCGTGGAGCGAAAGCTGGGTTGGCACGACCAACGCACCGCTCCAGTGCCTGCGAAGGTGCTGTTTCGAACCCGATTCAAGCGACGTAAGAAGGAACCGGGGGGCTCGTCATGACCAACCGAACCGACCCTGCAGCAGCACTTCAAGAAGGCCGCAGGAAGCGTTCCAAAGGGGCTCGAGAGGAAATCCTCGAAGGGTTGGAGACGGACTTTCAGCCGGTCTCAAAACGTCCCTCCGACGAGTCCATGGTGGTGTATCGAGATCGCCCTGCTGGATTCAACTGGGAAGGGATCAAGGAGCTCACCCTGGCGCGGCTGGAGGAGAATCACATCGGTTATGACGTGGTGATTCAATGGAGCGCCTTCCTGGATACCCTGGCCAATCGTCTTTACAGCCAGGAAGCCAAACGTGTCCTGGTCGATGACAGCGCACATTGGGGCCCCAACAATCTGGTTCAAAGCCTGGACAGCCGCCTTCCTCGAACCGAAGTCGTCAGCGCCGACGAGGTGGACCCACGAGAGGCAGCACAGTTTGATGCTGCGTTGGTTCCTGTACAGGCCGTCATCGCTCAAACCGGGTCGCTGGTCATCGCCACTGCCAGCCGACGGCGACTCGCCGCTTCGCTCCTACCCCGAACGGTGTACGGATTCTGCACCACCCGGCAGGTGGTTCCCGATTTTGGAGCCTGGGTGGACGCCGAAGGGCACCAATCCGAGCTTCACACGGTCCTCGTGAGCGGCCCCAGTCGCACAGCGGATATTGAAAAACAACTGGTGATGGGAGTGCACGGCCCCTGGAATGTGTCCGTGTTCCTCGTTCAAGGGCGTTGATTTATGGGCAAGAGAAAATTCTCCAACGAGACCTTCTACGTGGCCAAACGGATCGGCAAGGCGGGGCACGAATACGAGATGATTCGAGACAAGGATCGAGTCATGGTCGCCCTCTCCGGTGGCGTCACGAGTCGCATTCTGTTGGAGGCTCTCTCGGTTAGACTGCGCCGAATTCCCATTTCTTACGAGCTGTTCCCCGTGCACGTTCCAGACGGGGTCTTCGGCGACAGAGAAGAAGTTGCTGCTGATCTTTCGGCGTTTTGTAAGGAGCTGGAGTTGCCCTTGACGATTCTCGAATCGGCCTCCCCTGACGAACACTACCGAGACATCCCCCACGCTGAGTTGTTGAAGCAAGCGGCCCTCCGCCAGAAGGTTCACGTCGTGGCGCTGGGACATGATGCCTTCGATATTGCTGCCTGGGTGCTCAGCTCCATGGGGCGTCGTGGGGTTCTCGATGTCCTTCATCCCGCCATTCTGTTGGAAGGGTGGGGGGGGGCAAAAGTGGTCCGTCCCCTGTCGTTTCTCACACCGGATCACATTCAGGCCATGGCCGATATCGAGGAGATTCGCGCTCCAAAACGTCTGATTCCTCACCCCAACGCTGATTTTCGACAGGTCTGCGACACCTTCCTTCGAAAGAAGCGGGGGCCCCTCATCGAACAACTCCGCAACGTCGCCATTTCCGCCACCACGATTCAAACCGACTACCTCGTGTAGATGGCACGGGAGGCAATGAGTATGAGACGAGTTTCACTCATTCTTCTACTGGTCCTATTGGCAACGCCCGCCCTCTCAGGTTGCAAGAGCAAGAAGCTCAAGACCGCTCCTCCGGGTGATGCCATCGATGCTGCGGCAGACAAGAATGAATGCCCGGGCGAGGGCGCTCAGCTTCAGTCCGATTGCCTTCCTCTCTGGCCCAAACTCGAATCCGTGGGGTATTTCACCCGCATAGGAAAGGAAGAGATCGCTACGGCAGGGGCAGGACACGCCTTTGTAGCCGTGGAGCTTCTTTTCGAGTCCCCTGCAACCCCGGACAATGCCGTTCCACCTCCCGTGACAGAGAAGCAAGTGGAGGCTTTCACGGTGGAGTTGGTGGATGGAGCTGACGGAAAATGGAGTCGCTCACCAGAGGGAGAGAGCGCCTTCGTCTCTCTCCAGGAGGAGGGTCGCTTAGGGGTACAGGACGAAGGGGCGCGGTTTCGAATTGTCAGGGTCTTTGAGTTGGAAGCTGCGGCGACGCAATCGGGGCTCTTTCTGGAAATTGGAGGGGAAGGGTGCGACGCCTCCCCGCGCTTCTGTTTGGGAAGGCGCCGCCTGGCGCTTGAGTCGGAAAAGTAGCGGGTCAGCTCACCTTGATGGTCATCGGCTTGCTTTCTTCTCGCTTCGAGATCGACACGTAGAGGATCCCTTCGTCGAAGGTGGCACCGATGGTTTTGGGGTCGTACGCATTTCCGATGCGGAACGCCCGAACGAACTCGCCGGTGTGTCTCTCTCTGTTGAAATAGCGCACGTCGTCCCCGGTTTCCCCTGCAACTCGTTCCCCGGATACGGTGAGAATTCCCTCGTTGTATTCCACCGTGATGTCGCTTTTCTTGAGCCCGGGAAGTTCGAACTGGAAGTGAAGAGTTCCTTCCTTCTCATATACATCTGCGGCGGGACCCCAGGAGGACCGTTCGTTGCTGGTCCAGCCCTGATCTCCGAAGACGTCTCTCATGAGGGAAGGAACAAATGGATTTCGATACAATGCAATACTCATGATGTACCTCCTTACAAGCGTTCGGTTACACAAACGGTTGTTTGAATCTCTAAAACCTGATTGCTCTGTTGTGTTTCGGGTCAGCTTTGGCCATCTTGCCGACCACGCAGATAAAGTAATTGGGATGTCGAAGCTGTCAAGGCGATTTTTTTGGAAAACGTCATCGGGAGTCACTTTGTCGGGTATGGCCTCGAACGGCTCAAAGCGGCGTCGCGTAACGCATTGCGTTTGACACGGACGGTCAGGGCGACTTGACGTGGTGCGTTAGGGGCGCAACCCTATATTTTTCGCCGGATCGGGAATGCAAAGTCCTTGTACGGCATTTTTCCGTGTGATAGTTTCGTGCTTGTGAAAACCGAATTTAGGGGAAATGTTGAGAACCAGAAAAGGGGGAACCATGAAGCGAAAGATCCGTAAAGTGGCCGTGCTTGGCGCTGGCGTGATGGGGAGTGGCATTGCCGCCCATCTGGCCAACGTCGGTGTGCCCTGTATCATGCTGGACATCGTTCCGCCATTCTTGACGGATGAACAGAAGAAGGACAAAACGCAGCGCAACCTCTTCGCTGCTGAGTCTCTGAAAAAGACGGTCAAATCACGACCGGCACTGTTCTACCGGAAGGACCTGGCGGCCCGAGTTGAGATTGGAAACTTCGACGACGACCTTCACCGAGTTGGCGAATGCGACCTCATCATCGAGGTTGTGAAGGAAGATCTTGAGATCAAGCGCACCTTGTTCAACAAGCTGCTGCCGCTCATCAAAGAAGGAACCATGGTAGCCTCGAACACTTCGGGAATCGCCATCGAGAAGATGATGGAAGGGATGCCGGAGAGTCTTCGAAAGAACTTCCTGGTGATGCACTTCTTTAACCCCGTGCGGTACATGAAGTTGTTGGAGCTCGTGGTGGGTCCCGAGACCGATCCGGAAGTTGTAGAGTTCATTGCCGACTTCGGCGAGAACGTTCTGGGCAAGGGGATCGTGTATGGAAAGGACACGCCCAACTTCGTCGCCAACCGAATCGGCGTCCACGCCGTGATGGCCGCGTTGAAGTACATGGATGAGTTGGAAATGACCCCTGAGGAAGTCGACGCCATCGCCGGACCGGCCATGGGTCGTCCTCGAACTGCGGCCTTCCGGACCATGGACCTCGTTGGTTTGGATACCTTCGCTGCTGTGGCGCGAAACGTATACAACAACTGCCCCAATGACGAAGTTCGGGACCTGTTCAATCCCCCTGCGTACATCGATCAGATGCTCGAGAAGGGATACCTGGGCAACAAGACCCGCGGTGGCTTCTACAAGAAGACGAAGACTCCTGATGGGAAGAAGCAGATTCTGACCATCAACACCAAAACCCTCGAGTACGAACCGGTTACGAAGCCGAAGTTCGAGTCGGTTAAGGAAGCCAAGGACGCCGGCGCACTCGACAAGCGACTTCGCACCCTCATCAAGGGCAACGACAAGGCCGCCATGTTTGCATGGAAGAGCCTCGCTGCTTCCTTCCAGTACTCGGCCACCCGCTTGGGCGAGATTGCCGACGACGTCGTGAACATCGACCGCGGCATGCGCTGGGGCTTCAACTGGGAGATGGGTCCCTTCCAGACTTGGGACGCTGTTGGCGTCAAAGAGACCATGGACCGCATGGAAGCCGAGGGCTTCACGGTTCCCGAGAAGGTCAAGGCCGTCCTCACCAAGGGCGACGGCACCTTCTACAAGACCGTGGATGCAGTGGAATACTACTTTGACTTCGACACTGCCGGCTACAAGCCTGTGCCGAAGCGCCCGACTTGGCTCTCCCTGAAGTTGAATCGACAGAAGGGTCAGATCATTAAAGAGAACGACTCCTGCGCCCTCCACGATCTGGGCGACGGCATCGTCGGGATCGAGTTCACCAGCAAGATGAACTCCATCGACGACGGGATCATCGGATTCATGTCCGAGACCCTGGACATGCTGGAAACTCCAGATTGGAACGGCGCCGTCCTGTACAACGAAGCCGACCACTTCTCCGTGGGTGCCAACTTGATGCTCATCGCGATGTACGCAGGGCAGAAGAAGTTCGACGCCATTGAGCAGATCATCGATTCGTTCCAGGCGGTCAACGACCGGATGCACCGATGCTCGAAGCCCGTCATTGCAGCTCCCCACGGCATGGCCCTGGGTGGTGGTTGCGAAGTCTGTCTGGGTGCCGATCGCATCGTTGCCGCTGCCGAAACCTACATTGGCCTCGTGGAAGTTGGCGTCGGCCTCATCCCTGGTGGCGGTGGAACCAAGGAAATGCTCGTTCGATGGATGGACCTCGTCTCTCCCGAACTTCCGGAAACCAATCCCCTTCCCTACATGCAGAAGGCGTTTGAGATGATCGGAATGGCGAAGGTTGCGACCTCCGCGATGGAAGCCGAGAACTACCGAATCCTCCGAGCTGGCATCGACCAGGTCGCCGTGTCCCGAGACAACCAGCTCTATCAGGCCAAAAACCTGGCGCTGGGAATGAGCAGGGGCGGCTATGAGCCGGAATATCCGAAGATGCTGAAGGCGACCGGTCGTGATGGAATCGCTCTCATCGAAACCGGCCTCTACACCTTCGAACTGTCTGGCTGGATCACCCCGTATGACAAAGTCATCGCCCAGAAACTGGCCTATGTACTGGCCGGCGGCGATGTGGCCCTGGGAACCCTGGTCAGCGAACAGCGGATCCTCGAGCTCGAAAAGGAAGCCTTCATGAGCCTCCTGGGAGAGAAGAGGACCATGGATCGGATCCAGTACATGTTGAGAAACAACAAGCCGCTGCGCAACTGATTGAAGGAGAGGTGACCATCATGGCTATGAAAGATGCCGTTATTGTATCTGCTGTTCGTTCCACGGTGGGCAAAGCCAAGCGCGGAGCCCTGCGGAACGTACGCCCCGAGGACCTCGGTGTTCTCGTTATCCAAGAATTGATGAAGCGAACCCCCGGCGTGACCCCCGACATGATCGACGATGTCGTCATCGGGAACGCCATGCCGGAAGGGGCCCAGGGAATGAACATCGGGCGAGTCCTGGTCCAGATGGCCGGATTCCCCAATGAAG
>CALFHQ010000907.1 GCA_937876385.1 uncultured Pseudomonadota bacterium | reverse complement strand
TGAAGTCCGAAGCAAAAGCAGAACAGAAGGCCAAAGAGAAGACCCCTCCCTATGTAGCGAAATCCGACTCCCCAAAGACCTTTCCGTGGGATGGTGGCGAGGGGAAGGTGGTGTACCGCGCCTACCTGAAAGACGTCGTGGATTTGGGAATCGGACCCTACCTCGAACGAGCCATTGAGGACGCAACCAAAGCCGGAGCGGCGGCCATTGTGGTGGTCATCGACACCCCCGGTGGGCGAGTGGATGCGGCGGTTTCCATCAAGGATCTTCTCATCGACTGCCCCATTCCCACCATCGCCTTCGTGAACAAGCAGGCAATTTCGGCGGGGGCGCTCATCGCGTTTGCCCACGACTACATTGTCTGGAGCACCGGTGGAACCATGGGCGCAGCCACCCCCATCCAGTTGGGTGGCGAAGGGCAAGCCGAGCCAGTGGAAGAGAAGATGACCTCGTACATGCGTGGGATCATGCGTGCCACCGCAGAGACCAACGGTCGCGACCCGTCGGTGGCGGAATCAATGGTGGACCGCACAATCGACCTTCCCCCTTACGCCCCCGAGGGAAAATTGCTCACGGCGACGTACCAGGAGGCCGAAAATTTGGGCCTTCTGGACGGTCGTGCAGACACCTTCGAAGAGCTCCTCGAGGTCGTCGGGCTTCAAGGGGCCAAGGTCGTGGACATCGAGGAGAACTGGGCAGAGTCCTTTGTTCGCCTGATCACCCACCCAACGGTCTCCTCCATCCTGATGAGCATCGGGATGTTGGGGCTTATCATCGAATTCTACACCCCGGGCTTCGGCTTTGCCGGCATCATCGGCATGGCCTCCCTGGCCCTCTTTTTTGGAGGGCATCTGATCGTCAACCTTGCGGGGATGGAGGAGGTGATCCTCTTCCTGGTAGGGCTCATCCTCCTGGCCGCCGAGATACTGGTCATTCCCGGATTTGGAATTGCGGGGGTGGCTGGAGCCGTCGCCATCGCCGGGAGCCTTGTCATGGCCCTCGTGGGGCTGGACCTCTCCAATGCCTGGGACCTGGGGCTCGTCGGGGATGCCTTGACGCAATTTGCCGGTTCCCTTGTCGCCACAGGGCTTCTGGCGATTCTTCTGATTCGGTTCCTCCCCGAACTGAAGCCGGTGAGCCGCCTCATCCTGGGCTACTCCCTGAGCCGAGACCGGGGTGCTGTTGCCGGTGAATCCACCGCCTCTGACTCGGGGCTGGTGGGAAGAACCGGGGTGGCCTTGACCGACCTTCGCCCCGTGGGACGTGCGCGAATCGACGGAAGCAAGTGGGATGTTTCGTGCTACGCCGACTACATCGCCAAAGGGGATGGCGTGGTTGTGAAGAAAGTGGATGGCTCGACCATCCTCGTCGAAAGACTGCCTGTCACAAGTGGGGATGAACATGCCTGACGTAGTATACGCCGTCATTTTGCTCCTGTTGGGGTTGTTTCTCCTCTTCCTCGAGGTGGCCATCATTCCCGGTATCGGCCTGGTCGGAATCGGCGGGGCGATCGCCTACGGAGCGGGGGTCTTCATCGTGTGGAATAGCCTTGGGGGCTTCGGGGTTCTCATGGCCGTCATCACATCGGTGCCACTTTTTCTGATCGCCATGTGGCTCTTTTTCAAAACGGGAGCCTCCCAGAGGCTTGTCCTGAAGGACCAGATCAATGGGGATTCTTCCTCGGTGCCTGGTCACCAGGAGCTTCTGGGAAGAAAGGGGCTGGCGCTTTCCTGCTTGTCCGGCGGGGGTGGCGCTCTTTGGAGAGGTGCGTTACGATGTGGTCACGGACGGGGACTTCATAGAGAAGGGGACCCCCGTTGTAATTGTCAAAATCGGAACAAATAGTCTCGTCGTCAGCAAACTCGAAGATTGATTCGGAGGGAAATCATGATGCTTCTTGCTCAGGCAGTACCCGGCGGAATCGGCCCCATGGTCGTCATCGGCGTCGGTGTTGCGCTCATCGTTCTCTTTTTCTATTTCGTACCCGTGCGACTCTGGATTGCTGCCAAATTCTCGGCAGCTCCCGTGGGCCTGTTGGGAATGATCGCCATGCGCCTTCGACGGGTCTCCCCGCTGGCCGTGGTAAACCCCCTCATCAACGCCACCAAGGCCGGCCTGGACCTTCAAACCGACCAGCTTGAATCCCACTACCTCGCCGGAGGTAACGTAGCGGCGGTGGTCAACGCCCTCATCTCCGCCAGCAAGGCAAACATCGCCCTGGACTTCAACAAAGCAGCAGCCATCGACCTTGCGGGTCGTGACGTGTTTGAAGCGGTTCAGATGTCGGTAAACCCCAAGGTCATCACGACCCCGAAGGTCACCGCCATGGCAAAGGATGGTATTCAGCTCACTGCAGTGGCCAGAGTCACTGTTCGAGCCAACATCGACAAGTTGGTCGGTGGCGCCGGCGAAGAGACCATCCTGGCTCGAGTCGGAGAAGGAATCGTAACCACCATCGGTTCTTCGGGGGGCCACAAGGACGTCCTCGAGAACCCGGATCTCATCTCCCGAGTCGTGCTCAACAAGGGGTTGGACTCCGGTACAGCCTTCGAAATCCTCTCCATCGATATTGCCGACGTGGACGTGGGCAACAACGTGGGAGCCAAGCTGCAAACCGAGCAGGCCGAAGCGGACAAGCAGATTGCCCAAGCCAAAGCCGAGAGCCGTCGCGCCATGGCCGTCGCCGAAGAGCAGGAAATGCGAGCTCGAGTGGTGGAAATGGATGCCAAGGTGACCGAAGCCCAAGCTCAGGTTCCTCTGGCCATCGCCGAAGCCTTCCGGAAAGGAAATCTGGGCGTCATGGACTACGTGAACTATCGGAACGTTCTGGCAGACACCGACATGAGAGAAGGAATCTCCCGTCTCTCCCCGGATGACCCGAACAACCCGAACAAGGGCAAGGTCTGATAGCGTCATGGACAATCGACTTCGACGAACCAGCAGGAGCCGCACCTCTTCCATGAGGGCGACGTTGACCGATCCCAATCGGTTCTTGTCCCGGTACATCTGGGCGCTCCTGCTGGAGCCACCAAAGGGAAAACGACCGCCGCCGAACCGGGGGAAACGTGGTTGAGGGTGTAGACATCGTGACCGCCGGAATCGGTGACAACATCGAGCTCATCATCATTGGTGTGTTGATCGTGCTGTTCGATATCATCCTCCCCATGATCAAGAAGAAGAGGAAGCAGAATCAAACCGGGGAGCCCCTCCCCGACCTCGAAGTCGAGGTCGAAGAAGACGTCGAAGAAGAGCCCATCGCTGCGTCGCCCCCTCCGTGGTCAAAGCCCACAGGGGCGTGGTCAAAGCCCACAGGGGCGTGGTCAAAGCCCACAAGCGATCGGTCC
>CALFHQ010000906.1 GCA_937876385.1 uncultured Pseudomonadota bacterium | reverse complement strand
CCCATTCCGGCCAGTCCGCCCAAGTGAATCCATCCCATGCGTCGACGGGACATGTCCACGGCAGGGGAGAGGAAGAGTCCGCCGAGGATCAACCCGGCGTCGGTGAGAACCGTTGACCACAACAGCGTCTGGTTGCTGGTGCCACCCAGCGCATAAGGCGTCCAGGCTCCTATCCAGGCTCCCCAGACGCCGCAACCGGCGATGAGCAAGTCGTCCTTGAGGGAGTAATCCACCAACTGATTGGTGAGAAGTGGGAGCAGGAATCCCAGGCTCGTACCCAGCAGCATGGCCCCTTGGAAGGTAGATTCGTCCGCGTCCAACGCCATGGCGATGGCAGCGCCGTGCCACAATCCCCATCCCTGCAAGGTCAGATACTCGGCGATGTCGTCTCCTCGGAATTCCAGTCGAGGGGCGACCCACCCAGCCAGCGCTTTGGCTCCCCACCCGGCAGCGGCGGTGGTAATGGCGTTGGCTGTGGTGTTGTCGGAACCGGCGACGAGCATCACGCCGGCTCCCAACCCCGAGCCGGCGTAACTGGACAATTCGGTCAGCATCACGTGGGTTGTTTCCAGGTCCGACGCCCGAGCGACCAGCTCTCCACCGATGAGTCCCAGTCCCATTCCCAACACGATGGCTCCCGCTGCCTGCTCCCCGTCAAAGAGGGCGGCCCGACCGATGAGCCATCCCTGGAAGGCACCCCAGCCGCCCCCCGCCGCAAGAACGAGGTAGTCATTGCCGGTGAATTCCGCCGGCTTCAAGACCAGCCCCTTCATGGTCAGACCAGCCCAGCCGGCAGAGAGCATCGTGGAGAGGACTGCGGCATCGTTCAGTTGGGGAAAGAGCTCTCCCAGTCCGTACCCAATGCTGCTTCCAAGCAGCCCTCCGTATGTGGCCTCCAGAACGCGAGATGGGGCGGGGTCGATGAACTGTGAAGCGATGGCAGATGAGAGGAGCCCCGAAGTGGCGCCCAGCACCAACGAGCCCGTCAGACTGCGGGTGGTCGTTCCGCCGGCCGCTTCTCGGATCCCCCAACCTTGGTAGAGCCCCCAGGTGGTGCCCAGTGCGATAAGGGAAGTGTCCCCGACGCTAAGCTTCAAGCGGTCTGCATAGATGAGGGTGGGAACCAGGGCCGCCCATCCCATTCCCGTGGAAATGGCCCAGACCCCCGCGTCGCTAACGTCTGGGATGACGAGGCCGAGACCCAACCCAAACAGGGCGCCCGAGATTCCCATTCCCGTGGCACCGGTGAGTTCGAGGGGAGTGAATTCGGTACCTTGAGCCAGCGCTGCGGAGCCCAGAAGGAACGTAGAACCGCCAACGAGGGCCGCTCCCCCGGCAACCGAGGAACCCTCGGAACCTGCGATTCGGGCCACTGCCAACCCTTGATACGAGCCCCAGATGCTGCCCAGTGCCAGCAAAGTCAAGTCTCCCGGGGAGTAGTGGGTGTGGTCCCAGGTGGAAACGGCCAGAGCCAGAGTGGCGCTGCCCAGTCCCAACATGAGGCCGCTTCGACCCTCGGGTTCCACACCGGGAATCACCAGGCCGAGACCGGCACCCAGGACATTTCCGACGCCAAAGCCAGCCAGTTCCGAGAAGGTCTTTCCATAGGAAACATCCGTCCACGGCGTCAACACCGAGCCCACCACAAACCCCGTCCCCATGCCGATGATGGCTCCACCGGTCATCACTTCAAAGCTGGAGTCTCCCTGAATGGCAGGAAAGAGCAGTGCCCCGGCCCAACCACCCAATCCAATCCCAACCGCAGTGTGCAGTGAGTCTTGGAGCGTGAAGTCCAGCTTGCGGCCGGCCAGACCACCCACCAGAAGCCCCCCCATACCGCCTGCCAAAATGGAACCGCCTGCAAGTGTCGAAGACCAGGAGTCGGCTTGCAGGGCAACACCCACTCCGGCCAGACTTCCCATGAACCAGGACAAGTTGGTGTATCCGACATCCCCCCAGTCCCTCCCTGCGCCCTTTCGGGTCAACCATGCGGCCGTGAGCCCCGCCACCTGGCCGGCGAACAGCCCCCCATAAGCGGCTTGCATGTTGGTGTCCGTGGAATCAGATAGGAGCAACCCGAAGGCCGCCGCTTCCATGAGTCCCCACGTCCCTCCCGAGAGAACCCACACTCCTTGACTGGGAGTGACCTCTTCGCCAAGGGTGAGGAGAAGAGGAATGCCCCCTCCCAGGATTGCCCCACCTATCGCGGGGAGAATGGTCATAGATGATTCATCTGGAGTAACTGCTTGAGAAAAGAGGGTGATTCCCACAGCTCCGTGGATGGCACCGGCAATGCTCAGGGGGACCAACCCTGAACGATCAAGCTTCCTCTCTGCCAATCCTTGCTGTACCGCAAATTCGGGATAGGTGCGCACGATGATTTCGGTGGCCCACGTCGCCAGTTGCGGGTCTTCTTTGATGGAAGCCAGCTTCATCAAGTCCCTTTGGGCTGATGTCTTGGTGCCCTGGGAAATATACTCCAGAGAGAGCACCCGCAAGTTGTCGTCGAGGGTTGTGTCCTTTGCCAGTTCCAACAAAGTCGGCCGACTTGAACCCTCGGGTCTCGAAGCGATGGAGGAGAGAGCCAGTTGAGCAAAAGAAGGCTCACGAACCCAGCTCTTCATGGGGGCCATCATCGGGCGGGGCCAAGCCGACGCCAGGGTCAACGCATCCTGGGTGCGGGCGGGGTGAACGGATTGGCTCAGGTCGATGAGAAGCTCGATGTCAGCCTCGGCAGGATTCGCCTCGGGACTTCCTCGTCTGGCAAAGTATCGTACCGGAATTCGTCGGCGAAGCACGTCCTCTACGGCGGCATCCAGCGCGGGATTGCCCTGGAGGAGGTGGGGCGCAACCCATCGCAGATCCAGGAGGAAAGCCGCTGACGCGGCGTCGTCTCGATGGACCAGTGACTCAACGCAAGCCAGGGTGTCGGCTTGGGGGAGCCTGCTGGAAGCTGCGCAGGTAGCCAGCGGCCAGCCGGCGGATTCGTCGGTGAAAAGCTCCAGCGCCGTTCGAGCGGCCTCTCGGACCTTGGGATTCGAAGAGCGCAACGATTGTGCGAGAACCGGAATGGCACGGGGGTCAGCCAACGCTCCCAAGGCCCGGAGCGCACGCAATTGGAGTCTCGGAGTCGCTTCGGCAGTGGCCAGCAAGAGCGTCTCCGCCAACAGGGGGTCGTCAAGGTGTGTCTTTACCAGGGACGGATCGCCGCTGTGCAACGCCTCCAGAAAGGAAAGACGCTCAGGGTAGAAAAGGTTGAGAAGTCCGGCAACTTCGTCGGCCAGGGGGTCGTCTTGCTCCATGGTCAGGCGTGCATCAAAGAGCAGGTTGCATGCCAGGTCGGTGCCGTGTTCCGCCAACGACTGCGCCGCTGTCTGACGCAAAACCAAGGGGAAGTGGCTGTTCAGGAGGATGCTCTGAAGGGCCAACGCAACTTCTAGAGTCGG
>CALFHQ010000905.1 GCA_937876385.1 uncultured Pseudomonadota bacterium | reverse complement strand
CAACTTCCCAGAGCTGTTTGCCCGAGTGGCAACGGACAGTCGAGGGGGGAAGAACCGAGCTTTGAACAAAGCCTTGGACACCATTCCAGAGGGCATTGTGGTGTTCTCTGATGCCAACGCCTTCTATGATCCCGATGCCGTTGGAAAGCTCGTGGAGGCATTTCAAGACCCTGGTGTAGGCTGCGTCGTGGGAGAGCTACGATTGGTGAAGCAGGGGCAGACGCTGGAGGGGGCCTACTGGAGATACGAGAACGCCATCAAAGGATGGGAGAGCGCTTTGGGGAGGATGGTGGTCGCCAACGGAGCCATTTTCGCTGCCAGACGAGAGTGCATTGCCCCATTGCTGCCTGGTGTCGCCAATGATCTGCAGGTTCCCCTCTCCACCAATCGAAACGGGTTGGCTACCGTGTTTCGCCCCGAAGCCTTTGCTGAGGAGCGAGTTTCTGATTCCACCCGGGAAGAGTTTGAGCGCAAGGCCAGGATGGCTACACGGGGTCTCACCGGCCTCGTTCCCATGTTCCGGCGCGCTCGAGGAACCATGAAATTGCAGTACCTCTTTCACAAGGTGTTTCGTTGGTTTACTGGGCCTTTTCTGGTGGGAATTCTGGTGGGGTCGGCGCTTCTGGCGGCAAACCCGGAGTTTGCGGTGCTGCTGGGTTTGCAGGGGGCCTTCTACGCCCTCGCTTTGGTTGGGTGGGCCTTGGAACGCAAAGGGGCAAAGGCGGGACTGGTGGGATTTCCCTGGTATTTTGTTTCCATGCAAATGGCCGGATTGGTGGCCACCGGACGGTGGCTCGTGGGTCGCAAGATGGAAACATGGAGCAAGCCGGAGAGTACCCGCAGGTCGCTAGATTGACTGCGGCTGGTGGTGTTGAGTCCAGAAGCCTCGGGCCAGCAGAACCAGCATGACAAGGATGGGAACTGAGAGGGTCCACACCGGGGCCAGAAGGGCCAGGAGTATGGTGGCGGGGATGGCTTCCACGAGGACCATGAGAAAAACCGCCCATCGCCGCTCGATCCCCTTGTCAGTGAGCCAGTAGACGAAGTGGTGTGGGCTTCCACGCCAGGGTGCGATGCCCCGTCGAAGCCTCTTGACGGTGACCCAGAGAACTTCAAATACCGGGGGAAGGAGGAGGAAGACGATGGCTGTTCTGGAGATGATCCCCAGGGACCACCAATCGACATAGAGGACCATCAGTGCCCCCAATCCCCCCAACGTGAGGCTCCCGGTGTCGCCGAGAATGAGCACCCCCCGGTGGGCGTTTCGAGGCAGTATGCCTAGAGTTGCTGCGGCATAGGCGACCCCAAAGATTCCCAGACCCCACTGCTCCCCTTGAAGACAAAGCAACGTTCCCAGGGTCCACAGCAAAATGGTGGCGATGCCTGGCAGGAGGCCGTCGGCGACGTCGAGGATGTTGAAGGCGTTGGTCAAGATGATGATCCAGACGACTTCGAAGATGACCCGCCCCAATCCGGGCTCGATCCAGAGAGGGAGTGGGAGGGAGAGCGCCACTTGAAGGGCCAGCGGGGTCTGGAGGATGATTTTCCATCCGGGTGTCAAGGGGTGCAAGTCGTCGAGGAGACCGATGAGGGTCAACCCTCCGGCGAACATCAGACCGGTGCGCCAGGGGCTCTTGAATCCGATGACCAGGCTCACCAGGGTGAGGGCCACAAGGGCAATGACCAGCCCCCCCGACTTGTACTTCTCCCCTTTCACATGGAACGGATTGTTCCCTGGGGCGCTGCTGGTGATTCCCAGGTGACGAGCCAGCCAGATGGCCGGCCAGGTGAGCAGAAGCCCACACCCGGCTCCCAGCAGAAGCAGCGTTTGCTGCTCCAGGGGCACGCCTCCAGTCAGGATGGATTCAAGAGTGGGCATGCAATCCGATTACTCCTCGATATACACTTTCTTGAAGACGACGCGCTCTTTGGTGATTTCGCCAAAGGGAGGGGCGAGGCGTTCTCTGGGGAGGGCCGCGATGGCGTCCACCACATCCATTCCTTCGATGACCTTGCCGAACGCTGCGTATCCCCAGCCTTCGGGGATCTCGCCGCGGTAGTCCAGGACTGGGTTGTCAACCAGGCTGATGAAGAACTGTGAGGTGGCGCTGTCTCTGGCCGGAGTGCGAGCCATGGAGATGGTTCCGCGCAGGTTCTTGATTCCCTTGGCCGCTTCGTTCTGGATGGGAGGAAGAGTGTTCTTGCGTTGGAGGTCTTCCCCGAAGCCGCCCCCCTGGATGACGAAGTTGGGAACCACTCGGTGGACGATCGTCCCTTCGAAGAACCCGTCCTTTACATAGCGAAGAAAGTTCTCCACCGTTACCGGCGTTTTCTCTGGGTAGAGCTCCAACTTGATGTTGCCCTTCGTCGTCTCAAATACCACCACCGGATTCTTCTTTTCCACTTTCTTCTCCTCAGTCAAGGGTTTCTCTTCTTTCGTCTCCGTAGCTTTTGCTTCGGGTTTTGCTTCGGGTTTTGCTTCGGGTTTTGCTTCGGGTTTTGCTT
>CALFHQ010000904.1 GCA_937876385.1 uncultured Pseudomonadota bacterium | reverse complement strand
GGAGGTTTACGGAAGAATATGGCTCCCCCACCAAAGAAGACTTCCACGTACTTCTTGTGCTCGGGGAAGTACCGCAGGATCTCTTTGGCGAGGGGTGTCTTTCCGCCGTACCATGTTATTGGACCGCTACAGCCCTTTGGTGGTGGCTTGCCGGGCTTAGGCTGGATCGCAACGGACACATGTCCTCTCTGATCCAACTGCTTCAAGACGTTACGTACCTGGCGTTCACTCAATCTTGTTTTACTGGCAATCTCGCTTCGAGGTTTCCCGCCCTTGCGCATTTCTAAGATCTTCGGAACGTGAGAATTCAGTTCCTTCTGACGGGCCAATTCCTGCTCTTGAATGATGCCTGCGGTCCACCGCGATATCGTCTTTTCACTGACACCGAACCGCTGTGCAATCCGAGATACCTGCCATCCAGTTTCCCTGAGATAGCAGGCGATGGTCGTCTTTACTTTCTGATTGAGGGGCAGTCCGCGATCAAGAGGGTTGAAATCCAACCATCGCAGAAGTTGCTCCTCTTTCGTCAGGGTTGGCACCAACAGGAACGCGATCTCCAGTCGACCGCTTCTCTTGAATGCTTCGAGTCGCTGCAGGCCGTCTTCGAGGATGTACTTCCCTTCACGCAACGCCACTTGTATGGGCGGAAGCGATTCGAGGTCACCTATGCGAAGTGCCTCCACATAGCCGTTGTCAATCTGCCGACCGTAGTAGTCGGGTGGCACGCAGATATCGCTTGTTGCCAGCCGGGTCGGCTTCTCCGAGGCCAGCTCTTGGGACTTCTTGATTTGACCAGTTGGTGGAGCCTCGCTGCCAGGACCATGGCCCGTCTCTTGTTGTTCGTTCATGTTCACCTCCGGTTCCTTGGAGGCACGCCGTCGATTCGCCAACCACGTTGTTGACGCCGTCGCCGAACAACACGAGGAGCTTCCCCGCTTTTCGTGCCCGGCACTACTACTCGCAGAGGCCGGATTGTAACAATTTATTTTTGGCGGAGGGTTGGGGGGACTATCGGATTGGGTTCATCCAGAGGTGGGTTATGCGGGTTTCAGAAGGCTGGGAGCCCCCTGCCGCGTAGCATGGTGATTTCCATTCCACCTTGCGCCAGCCAGATTCAGCGAGGCAGTCATAGATGGGGTGAGGGTAGGTGGTGAGCAGTGCTCTGCCTTGTATGTTCAGGAGTAAGTCAGCCAGAGCGCGGTGGTCGGCATCGGTGAGTTCGTGTGCGTACCTCCCCCCGCCTCGTGTCGCGCGCGGGTACGGGGGATCAAGGAAGAATAACGTGTGTGGAGTATCGTAACGACGCAAGATGTCCTTGAAATCCTGGTTCTCTATTTGAACTGCTTGCAGTCGCTTGTGCACTTCTGGCAGTCGTTCAATGGCAGATAGCCACTTCGAGTTCATGGCCCCCATTTTTCTGGCACTCTCCGTGACACTGCGTCCCCAGGTTCCGTGGTGAGAGTGGGCAGCAAAGGATTGCCTGGCGACAACGAAATACGCCCATGCCCGCTCCACATTGGAACCAGCACCACTTCTGAGAAGCACCTGGCACTCTTGGTACTGCGCCCGAGAATAGGGGGTCATTGTGGCCATGTGCTCGAAATTTGCGAAGTCCTCGCCATCCCTCTAAACCCGGAAGAAGTTGACGATGTCGCGGTTCACATCGTTGATAACCTCAACAGGACTGGGAGCCTTTGCAAAGAGCAAAGATGCGGCTCCACCAAAAGCTTCCACATAGGTGTGGTGGGGGGGCATATGATCGAGAAGGCGGTGAGTGTCCCGGCCTTTGCCGCCATAGGATGGTACAGGGCTTGGTTGCCGCCGAAGTTTCTGACGACAGTAGAGATTGAACGGGATTCGTCCCACCAGTTCCAGGCCAGTAAGCTCAGTCCCCTGTTCTTTGGCCAAAACCAGCTCGCCTTCCATGGCTCGCAGCAGAGCTGACTCCGCCATGCCGAGGCCCTTAGCCATAAGCTGAATCGTATCGGTTGTAGTGACCTCGTTGGTGATCCGACGCCACAGTTGTGCATAGGTAACCGGCCTGCCCTCTATTTCGGTCAGTCGGCTGGCAATTGCATTGAGGTCTGCATCTCGGTCCAGCATCAGCCTCTTAACTGTGAGATGCAGCAACGTGTGTGGCTTGATCTTGAATCTTCCCATAGCGAGTCTCCTGAGCCCATTTTTTTATACCTTCCAGGTTGAAAAATAGCCAGGGTCACCTCCGGTCGCGCTTCAGCCGAAATCGATTGTCATCGCTACCTTTCTGCGCAGCCCCCAAAAATAATCCGTTACGATTTGAGGTTTCAGAGTAGTACCAGTGTGAGCCACCCACGCTGAGTGATCCGGAGTTGCCCACAGAGTCGAATTGGATCTGCATCCCGACGAGGAACTGTCGAGGGGTGAATGCCGTGAGTTGGAGAGGAAATGATGATGAAACAGGACAGCCAAGCGTTGGCCCCAACGAGGGCAAGAGGACCACCAGGAAGACCCCTTCAATGGGCTGGTGGAGGTACAAGGAAGTGCTGAGCTATCTACGGGTAGACCCCAGTACGTTGACGAAGCTGATGCGAGCTACTCCCCCTCCCATGGAGACCGGCAAACTTTTTTGGTTACAAACGGGAACTTTGGAGTAGTAGTAGATGGGTACCCACAAAATCACTGTGATTGCCCACCAGGACCTCTCTCCCGAGTTGCTCGGTCGAGTAGTCCGAATGGCT
>CALFHQ010000903.1 GCA_937876385.1 uncultured Pseudomonadota bacterium | reverse complement strand
GACCACCTGCCAGCACGAAGGCTGTCACTCCCTTCATGGATTCCTCCCAATCACCTCTAAGACCCCCCGTTTATAGCACAGAGTGCGCGCATCCGTAAACCGGCCAAGGCGGCACAAACGGTAGTCTGACGTCCAATTCACATGATGACAACATGGGCATGAAGAGTGCCTGAGGCAACACAAGTCAAGGACGCCTTCCAATACCCCAAACCGTCCCCAGAATGAGGAGCAAACCCAGGCCGTAGGAAGCCCAGAGGGAGAAGCCGAACCACGGCATCAGCCCATATCCCACCAATGCTGCCACAGTCATGGACAGCAAGGCGTAAGGGACCTGGGTCTTCACGTGGTCCATGAGATCGCTCATGCTTCCGATGCTGGAAAGCACCGTGGTGTCGGAGATGGGAGAGCAGTGGTCCCCGAACACCGCACCATCCAACACCGCCCCCGTGGACAGAATCAACAACATCGGGTCGCCGGCGGTACCAGCCGCGTTGGCGGCCAACGGCACGGCAAACGGCAGCAAAATCCCCATGGTGCCCCAGGAAGTTCCGGTGGCAAAGGCAATGGCCGCAGCGGTCAAGAACACCGACACAGGAACCAGATAGGGGCTCGTGCCCGAGAGAATCTCCAGAACGTAGTTGGCGGTGGCCAGGTGCTCTTCGTCAGTGATCTTGCGAAGGGAAATAGCGAGGATCAGCAGCACCACGGCCACTGTCAAAGAGCGAGCACCGCTCCACCAGGCGTCCAACCCCTTCAAGATGGAGAGCTTGCCCCCCAACCACGAAGAGCCCAGCGCCACAAGACTCCCCGACACTCCAGCGAGTAGCAGAAGCTGTGTACTGTTGGTCACCGCTGAAAAGGCATCCTTCCACCCGCCCACGGAAAACACAGCCGACAACGGCAGACTCAAAGCGCTGCTCCCTGCCCAGAAAAACGAGCCGACGATGGCCACCAGAACAACGAGAATGGGCCCCAATCCATACCAGGCGTTGGGAATCACCCCCGGTTCCATGACCAGCCGTTGGAAATCCCGCGAGACCATGGGCTTTGAGCCGCGACGCAAAGGCTCGCCACCCAACGCTCGCCGTTCAGCCTTCAGCATGGGCCCGAAATCCCGCCCGGAGAGGGCGATGGCGAACACAGTAGCGATGGCAAAGATGCAATAGAAGCGCATGGGAATGAGGTGAAGAAAGACCCCGTAGCCCGTCGCAGCAAAGGAGTCCAGGAAGTGAATCTGCTCGTCGAGATAGCGAATTTCGATGCCGATCCAGGTAGAAATGATGGCCAGCGAAGCAATCGGTGCTGCCGTTGAATCCACGATGTAGGCCAGCTTCTCTCGGGAGACCTTGAGCCGATCGGTCAGGGGACGGGCGGAGGAGCCCACAACCACCGTGTTGGCGTAATCGTCAAAGAAAACCGCCGTTCCCATGAGAGCCACCATGGTCTGCGCCGAACGACGCCCCCGGGCAAACCGGGACACAAACTGAACGACCCCCTCAATTCCACCGTTTCGAATGAGGATGCCCACCATCCCCATGAGGCTGAATGTGAAGCCGAAAATGTACAAGTTTTCTACGTCCACAGCGGTGGGTAGGATGATGTAGCCGACAGTCTCAACGACGGCATTCACCGGGGAAAACCCCGTGTGGAGGAAGGCTCCTACGAGGACTCCGATAAAGAGCCCCATGAGCACCCGGCGCCAAACCACGGCAAGCATGATGGCGACCAACGGGGGAAGCAAAGACATGGGCCCACCCACAACTCGACTTCCATTCTCTCCCGGCGGAATCATGAAGAGTCCGGCTATGAGCAACCCGCCAATCCCCACAGTGAGGATCAGCCGTCGCAAGAACTCCCGTTTCCCCCTCGTCAATCCCTCACCTCCTGTCGTATCGGTACACCGTGCCGGCATAATCCACGACGTACACGCTATCTCCGTCGGGTTCCGGGCGACTCGCCACGGGCACTCCAATATCGAACGCCGAAAGCTCCTTTCCCTTCTTCAAGTCCAGAACAGTGAAGGTGCCGTCCACCCCTGGAACGTACACCCTCCCCCCTCGAACGGGGGCCGTTGCGACAAGCCCGGACGACTCGTGGACGTTTAACGCAAACGCCATGGGGGGACGCTCCTGAAAGGACCAACTCCAACGCCTCTTTCCCGAAGACAGATTCAGAACGTAGACCCCTTCGTGGCCGTCGGGGAGCAGGGCGTAGTCTCGCCCCACAACAGGGGTCGGGGGCAAGATATAGGGCTGAATGCTGAAGCGACGCAACACTTCGCCATTTCCCGGGTCGAGCTGTTCAAGAACTCCTCGCCCAAGCCCCCACAATCCGCTTCGGTTCAACAGCAAATCCGAACTGCTGAGGAAATTCCGGTCCACCCTGGATGGTGCGTCTCCATCTCGGGTTCGGTCGTAACGAAACAGCCCGGCGAGGAAGTTACCGCAGTACAGGTGGTCCCCGAATATGGCCCCTCGCCCTGTCGCAAAGGAATCCCTCGAAGTAAACCGCCGTCCTGCCCAGACGACCTCCCCGTGTCGCAACTCCAGGGCAAACGGTCCCCCCTGGTAGCAGTACCAGGCAGTGTTGTTGTGCAACACCGGGGGAACGTGCACATAGTGCTCAACAAACCCCGGGGGAAACCGGGCGCTCATGTCAAAGTGCCACAACACCTTTCCATCTCGAATTCGAAGGGCCCAAACGTCTCCGGTAACTTCCGTGACCACCGCCATGGCACCGTAGACAGCAGGCCGAGAGGCGGTGTGAGTTGGCATGGTGTGCTTCCACAAGACCTCCCCGGTGTCGGTGGACAGGGCGTACACAGCCCCGTTGTGGGCAGGATCCGGGAGGTTCCGCACAGGCACCAGAAGCACCTTGCCATGAGCCACAGGGGAACCCCTCACGACTCTTCCGGGGACGTTGTGCCCCCACTGCAGGTTGAACTTTCCTTGCTTTGCTACCCGGGCCATAGAGCGGTCGTCCCATTCCACGGCGAGGTCTCGATGGAGATCCCCCAAGGTGCATTCCACCAGGTCGTGGGAAGACTTTCCTGAGGTCAGTTTCCCTCTCCAGGCGTAGGAAGAGACTCTCCCCAGAGGCACCGGCTTGTCCGCCACGACGCATTCGGGAACTTCGCCTTTCTCCGACATTCCACCTACCCACACCGTCCCGTCTCTCGATACTTGAACTCCCAATCGACGGCGAATGACGAAGGGCACTGTCTCCAGAGAATCCAGCGCCCCTTTGGCAAATCGCAACACCCGTGCTGACGCCGGAGAAAAATCCCAGCTTCCCATCAACGCCGTGGGGGAGTTCACGCTGTAGATTCCCTTGTAGACGGCCACCTGATCGCCATGCCAGTGGCCGCTCAAGACCGCTACCACCCTACCCTTTGGGAGGCGGTCCATGAATCGACTGGTTGGGAAGTAGTGGGTCAAGATGATGGCGGGTCTGGTGGTGCCGCTTATCTGCTTCTTCAGCCACTTCCACTCCTCCCCTTTCTCCACGGGTCTAGGCAGGGCTACGAGGAGAAAACCGTTCCACTCCCGAGTGTAGTGAGTGGGGGCAACGAACTGTTCAAACAGCCGCCCCACATCCGGTCCTCTTCCCTTGTCGTGGTTTCCCATGACGTTCATGGTCATGGACTTCCAGGGGGCCATCGCATCCAGATAGGTGGTCCACAGCGGGATTGCCCCCAGGTGGGTCAAGTCTCCCGTGGCCACGACAAGGTCCCCCGCTTCCTTCGAGGGTGCCAGTTGCTCCATGAATCGTCTCAGAAGGGATCCTTCGTCGGCTGGTTCGACACGTCCGATGTGAACATCGGAGAGTTGAACGAGCCTGGGTGCTGCACCTGTCTTGCCCTGGATCTTCGCAAGGCCAAAGGAGTGTTCAGCGCCGTTTTCCGCCGGTTCAAACCAGGCGTTGGTGGGCTCTGTTCCTTCGGGTATCCGCAGATAAACCGAGACATCGTCTCCCGGCGCCAGGGTGAACCGGCACTCCCCAGAGTCATCCACCAGGGCGCTCGCAAGACCCCATCCCACAGTGACCCCGGAGACAGGAAGCTCTCCGTCGTCTCGGACTCCGTCGCCGTTGTTGTCCCAGAACACCTCCACTCGGTGGGCCCGAGGGGTCCCTTTTCCTTCCCCCGGCTCAAACTCCAGGGGGTTGGCACGATGCCGTCGAGCCAACGTGAGCAGGTTCTCCACAACCGCCTGTGCCCCCGCTTCGTCTTCGGGGGTCTCCCCAGAAGCGCACACCTTGTCGAAGGGGGTCGCTGTGAGAATCACCAGCCCCGCCCCCCCACGTCCAGCGAGAATGGTGGCCTGAGACGCATCGCCGATGGACAGAGCCAGGGGAACGAACCCGGAGTATTCGACAAACAGATCACTGCTTCGCCACAAAGTGGCGGCGTAGTAGCCGTCCCCCCGAAAATACGCCCCTCCGGCGACCTCATTGGAGGTCAGATGGTTGGGTGTCTGACTCCAGGCCAACGGGGCGTCGACAATCTCCACCGCGGTAGCGTCCCGATCTCCCCGAAGCACACTCAACCCCTCTGGAAGCCACTCAGGTGAGGTGGAGTCTTCGTGACCCTGAAGGAACTCAATGACGATTCCTCCTTGGGCCACAAATTCTCGAATCCGCTCCTTGTTTCGTCCAAAGAACTTCTTTGCATCCTTTTCATGGGTAGCCATGGAGCCGATGATGAAGACATCAATGGAATCCCCGTCGAAGCGGCGACGGGGGTTCTGCAAGTCGTGGGCAAGGTGAAGCTTGTTCAGGCACGGAGTCACACCCAGACGGGTGGAGACCCCGTCCTTGAAATCCAGCACCCGGACCCGCAGCTCGTCTCCCAGAGATGGCGAAGTGCTCACAAGGATGCCCAGCATCGTGACGACAGCAACGAAGGCGGGGGCGAACGGCGCCGGGGCTTTTCCCTTGACAGGTTTCCTACACATCCTACCATCTATTCCATGAACACATGGAT
>CALFHQ010000902.1 GCA_937876385.1 uncultured Pseudomonadota bacterium | reverse complement strand
AGACACCTGTGGCGCCAGGATGGCAAACCAGATGCGCTCCAGCGAATCTACCGAGTTCCACTGGAGGGCCATTGATGAACAGAACACTTCAATCCTTCATTGGACTCTTTGTTGCCGCTCTCCTGGTTTCTTGCAGCGCTTCTTTCACCCCCCCCACCCTTCCCGAGGAGAAGGATCTGACGGGGGCCGTCTCAAAGCGATTCGCCTGGGCAAAGCTCGCCGAGGAGACCATCCAGGCGATCCTTGTGCAGCGGAACCAGTCCCTTCGAGAGGCCCCGGGAGGTGGAGGCAAGTTGGGAATCGCTCCAGAGTTTGGAGGGGTGCCGATCTTCCAACAGTTAGGGGTCATCACAAAGGACGGACGCCTTTGGTTCAACGACGACCCCCACCGGGACAAAGGCAGTCCGGCGTGGAAAGGGCAGAAGTTGAATCCACACCTCCTGCACTACACCCCTCGATGCGGCAGTCTAAGCAACACATTGCGGTTCAATGCAAGCAACAACGTGTTGTGCTCGGTGGACAGCGGTTTCCAGGTTCTGATTCAAGGCGGCGAGGCCCGTGAGTTGGTGACCTATCAGCCTCTGTACAGCAGCGATCTCTACACCCCCTACCGGCGAGACGGCCAATCGAAGCCCCAAGCAGCCACGGGGATGGGGTTCGGGGGAAGCAGCTACAACGCCTATTTGAACGGTGCAGCAGGAAAGTACGGAGACTACGGGCGGCGTGGCGGCAACGGAGGTGACGGTGCCGATGCACGGGATCACGGCGTGACCGGTGGGGCCGGAGGGCCTGGGGGAGGCGGTGGCCCGGGAGAAAACGGGAACAACGGCAATTCCTCCTCGAGCTACGGAGGCACTGGTGGCGACGGCTACGACGGCGCCAACGGTGGCCCGGGTGGAGACGGGGGGGACGGCGGGGACGGCTTCTACGGAGACAACGGGGGACGCGGCCAGGACGGCGAGCGAGGAGAGGACGGTCCTACGCTCAACATCACAGTGCGCCCCATCTACAGCAAGTTCTACTACAACGAAGAGTTGGTATACGTGGAAGTTCAGGCCACCTGGACTGACAACGGCGGTCATGAATACCGCCACGAGACTCGAAACTACATCTTCCACAAAGGGGATCGGTTCACGGTCTCGTCGGTGGGTGGTGTGGGCGGTCAAGGTGGGGACGGAGGGCGCGGCGGAGACGGAGGAAGCGGCGGACTGGGAGGACCGGGTGGCCGTGGCGGAGACGGAGGTGCCGGAGGAAATGGTGGAAACGGAGGGCCAGCCGACGTGAACCGGGGAATCCATCAAGGACAATCCGGCCGCGGCGGGGACGGTGGAAATGGTGCCGACGGAGGGGACGGAGGGCGCGGTGGAAACGGTGCCCGGAGTGGAAACGGCGGCCCCGCTGGAGATGGCGGACGTGGAGGAGACGGGGGACGCATCTTCGTAACCTTCGAGGGTTCGGCCGGCTTCGTTCAAGCAGCTCGAAAACAACTATCTTTCGTCAGCGTGCCAGGGGACGGTGGTCAGGGTGGAGACGCCGGTCTAAATGGAGACAGTGGCGGGGGAGGAAACGGTGGAAACGCCGGATCCGGTGGAAGCGGTGGGCGTGGCGGTTGGGGGAGCACCCCAGGCAGCTCCGGCTCGTCGGGTTCCTACGGTTCGGGTGGAAGCGGGGGCCAAAGCGGCTCCTACAACGGGTATTCAGCTCAATCCGGGCGCCGGGGCCGGCGCGGCTCCAGCAGCTCGATAGTCATTCGCACGAGGTAGTCTATGTTTCTCTTTGCAAAACGTTCTTCCCTTCTGGGACTCGCCATGGTGCTCCTGCTGGTTTCTGCCTGCGGCACCACGGCCTCTGACGTCCACGATTGGGGAAGAAAGGGACAGTTCGAGCGCATTCGTCACGAGCTTACGGTTTCTCCACCGACGGAGGTACGTGAGGCCATCGCCATCGAGTTGGGAAGCGCCAAATATCCCTGGGCCATTCGAGACCTCGTGCTCCTCTCCCAAGACTCCTCGCCGCAAGTGCGCCTCGCTGCCACAGAAGCCCTGGGCGCCTACGCAGGCCGGGAGGTATACTCGGCCATCCTCAAGAGGACCGCAGACGACAACAAGAAGGTAGCAGCAGCAGCCCAACGCATCTTGAAGACCTGGGGTTCCGAGTCGGTGTACGTGCTGGTGGAAGCCTTGTCTGACGCCAACTACCGGGTGCGGGCAGCGGCTGCCCAGGTGCTGGGAAGCCTCAACGACGTCGGAGTGGCACAAAGCCTCATGGACCGGGCCCGGCAAGACGAACACAGCGGAGTTCGGCGTGAAGCCGTGAAGGCCCTCGCCAATCTGGGCGCCACCGAGGCAAAGCCCACTTTGTACTTCATCAAGAACACCGATTCGTGTCCCGAGGTCGTCCTGGAAGCCGAACGTGCCCTCAATCGAATCGGCGGTACCATCTTCGACCTGACCATGGTGGTGGTGCCACCCGTCGCAACCAGCCCGAAGCTGGACAAGATTGCGCTAAGCCTCGGTCAGAGCATACGAGAAGCGCTGGTTGCCCAGAACCTCTGCAATGTGCGATTGGAAAAGCCGACGAAAGCGATGAACCCCGACACCCTGGCCACGGATGCAGTGGCATTTGCCCGCTCCCTGGGTGCCGAACAGGTCTTGTTTGCCCGGTTGGATGCCGAAGGTACTGAAGTTCACGTCACGCTGACTCGGGTGGAAGTGGACACCGGCAAGCTGCTCCAGCAGGAGCGTGAAACCGGCCTGACGACGGACGCCGAGGGGCTTGTGGACAAGGCCGTCAACTGCCTTATTAATCGATTCAAGTAGGGTGATGCCGATGAGAACCACCGCCTCCTTCCTCTTCTTGTGCCTGTGGGCGTTTCCGTCGGCAGTGCTGGCAACGACGAACGCCGTTATACCAAAGGAAGTAGTGGCCATTGCCGGGGCCAACCCGGCCGAGGGTTCCGTGGCCTGCTTTCAGGCTTCAGAGCCGCAACAACTGGCGCAGGGCCTCCTGGACAGTGGTCTCCTGTCATGTTTGAACCGGGCCGAAGCCTCCCACACCCTTCTGGATGAGCCCGCAGAACGCCACGTAGAGGTCTGGTGGGTTCTCGACCCCTCCGGCGGGCGCTGGTATTTTGCTTACGCCGAGGGCAAGCTGGAGGCGTCTCTGCTGATTCTATCAGCCCCGTTGACCACGGGAGAAGGGGGAGGGGTGCATCAGGAAGGCCGGTTGGACACCATCCGTCGACTTCTAAGCACCTTTCGACGCTCCGCTCAGCTTCAGCCGGTAAATGGAGCAGACCCGAACCCGACCCTGTTTCGAGGGAAATCCAGAGGGTGGCGTGTTTGGGCAGAGTACCGTCCTGAAGAAGATGCCATCTGGTATTTGAAGCACCACTAAGGAGACTGATCGAAATATCATTGCCAAGTGAAACGGCAGATGCCGAGGCGGATGGCGAGCGCGCCCGGAGCGACCGACCGAGGCGTACCCACAGGTACGTCGACCGAGAGAGCGAGGACGAAAACCGCCAGGTGTCCGGCAGATGCTGTTGTAACGGCAAGGCTATTTTGGACGGCCTCCTAAGCCAACCGTTCCCGAGCTGAAGATTCTCTTTGAGCCCCTGTCACACAGGCAACCCGATGGCGTAAAGGAGTGACTTGAAAAACTCCACTGCGACGGGGTCAATGTGCCCGGGGCTAATCTGATGCTCTCCCCACCCGATCTGGCATACCACGTACTTCCCGAAGGCGAACTGCCCGACCACAGCATAAGCAGCGCCGAACTGTGCCACGGCAAAAATGGCGGACCCGGCAAACTGAGCGATGGCCACAAGACTCAACATGAATTGGCCAAAACCAAAGAGCACTCCCACCCCGAATTGAGCCACGGTGACGAATCCGAGAGCAAACTGGCCGACGGCAATGATTCCCTTTGCCACTCGCCGTTTCCCCTTTGCGTCCTTTCCAAATGCAACATGCACCAGGGGCAGTCCAAACAGTGACGCCTCGCTTTTGTACTCGAATCCAGGGCCATTCCAGTCCTGTTTCCACGGTTTCTGTGCGCCGCAGTGCGGGCAAGTTGATGCGGAAGGGCCCACAGCCTCTTTGCACTCCCGGCAGGGAACTGTGTTGACGTCTGGAGTCCCTATTTTGATCTCGAATCCCTTAGACATTCCGTGTCCCTCCAAGGTGGCCGTCAGGCACGTTGCACCGGTCACTTGTCTTTCTCATCTGGCTCTTCCTGGGCACGCCGGCTTGTCCGTGAGATCAGAAGGGCAGTCCTTCTGGCGACCGTCGGCCCCAAAACACCGCCAGACGCCGCACGGGGAGCCATCCAGGATCATGCCCATGGCCAGGATCTGCCCGTTTGGGTGATAGAGAACCGTTCGACCGTAGGCCTTTCCTTCAAGATACGCCCCCTCGGCCTTGACTCCCCCGTCGGTGTAATATTGGACGTAGGGGCCGTGGGCGCCGATGCCGTTGCGGCACTCCGAGACAAGCAATACGTCTCCGTCGACTGTGTCTTCCTGGTGTGCCCCCGGAGGACAGCAGAGGGTCTCCTTTCTGAGTCCGGGCGCGGCCACAGACGAACTCGACTCGACCGCCAATCCGTCCTTCTTCCACATGTCCGGGGGAAGAAATTTCCAGCGGGTTCCCGCGCTCAGTTCCTCTTCGTCATCAGCTCCCTTGTTCTCCAGGGTGCCGTGGCGGTAGTGCGCTTCATCGAGCCGACGGCCATCGGCACCAAAGGACTTCCAGGAACCAACCCTGACCCCTTCCTCGAATCGATAGACCACCGCTTTGGAGCCGGAAGGGTAGTATCCAGTCCAGGTTCCATCTGGAACATCGGCCACAAATCTCCCCTTCATTCGGACGGTCCCGTCTCCGTACAAGAGGACGAAGGTTCCATCCAACTTTCCTTCTTTGAATCGAGCTTGCGCTACGGTTTTTCCTGCGCCATCGAAATGCTGAGATTGGCCATCCAATTT
>CALFHQ010000901.1 GCA_937876385.1 uncultured Pseudomonadota bacterium | reverse complement strand
TGATTCGATTGGCGCTCACCGTCGGTGACGCATTCCTTCGTCGCCCCCAGAAGATGGAAGAGGAGCGAAACTTTGCTTCCAGCGATGTCACGGTGCGCCACCTCTTTGTCTTCGGATTTCGATTTGATGACGACCGTCATTCCGGAGTGCTCAAGAAGCTGCTGGCGGAGTTGGGGCCGGAACCCCACGTCCTCGGGGTGACGGACCAGAGAGACGTTTACGAGGGACTTTCCCTGGCAAAGGTTCCCTGCGTCTTGTTGAAGCCTCCCCGCACGAGCCTGCGGCCGGAAGTCTTGAAAGCCAGAGTTTCCTGGGGAGACCGAGCGATGTTGAGCCGGGGTATCTGGCTCCTTGAAGCCGCTTCTGGACTCCTGGACGAATTCAAACCGCTGTCGGTGCTCACCGTGCAGGACTTCCACTTCTTCGACCAGGTTTTTGCTTTGGAAGCGGCGTCGAGGGGAATCACGACGTTGACCCATCAGCATGGAGCGATCCCTGCCGGGGGGTCACTGTACCGCCATCTGGTCTCTGACCGTATCGCCTTGTGGGGAAAACGTTCGGCTAAGGAGCTGTCCCCGTTTCTTCCCCCGGAGCGGATGTGGGTGCTGGGCACCGACCGCTTTGTGCAGTTGCTGGAACGGGACCCCGAATTGTCCAGGAACCAGTTCGTGATTGCTGTAAACCCCATCCGAGACTCCGTCAACGAGGGAATGCTCAAAGAGATCTTCGAGGGGTTCCAGGCCGCTGAGGTCCGGGGAGGCCTCGACCTCGACGTGGTCCTTCGCCTTCACCCTTCCATGGGAATCGAGGAATGGCGACTGCGTCTGGGCCGAATTCTCGCCCAATGCAATCTCTCCATGGAAGTGACCGTAAGCTCCGGTGAGCCCTTACAAAAGGCCCGCTTCCTTGCCTCTCATCGCTCCACGGTGAGTCTGGATGCGGCCATTGCCGGGGCTTCGGTTCTGGAAATAGACTTTCCAGCCGCTGATGCACCCCCCCCTTCCTTCTTCCACTCCTTGCCGCAGTCGGTGGTGCCGGCTCGGAAGCTGGCTTTCGAAGTGCTTCGCCGAATCAACGACCCCGCCTACCTTGAAGAGATCATGGAAGCGCAGAGCCAGTCTCTCGACGAAGAAATCGAATCCACACAGGCCCCCAAAACCGAAGCCCGATGGCTTCGAAGCTTGGAATCCGCCGACAAGTCCATGTGAAATGGACCGGCTTGGTGAGAGGAGCAGCCCGCGATTCCAGCCACGGCACCACAATTTCCTTGCAGTCCCGCACCGAGGGCCGCTAACCTGACGCCGTTGGA
>CALFHQ010000900.1 GCA_937876385.1 uncultured Pseudomonadota bacterium | reverse complement strand
ATCGGAACGCCGAAAAACTCCACCAGTTTCGCCTCCGGTTCCGTCACAAAAGTGGCTTCTTCGCCCGCCGCAGTGACCGAAACGGCCAGGGGACATTCCTCCACGGTGCGAAGCCGCATCGTGACCATTCCCTTGGTCGAATCGACGAACCAGGGGCCGCCAATGACCGTTGCTTCACAAGGCTCCACGACCTCCGCAACATCCATCGAATCCCGGTCCACTGAAGCGTCCTGGGAAACCTCGTCTGAAATGGAATCGTCCAGTACATCCAGGGGCTCAGCCAAATCGGCGACAACATCCGGGAGAGACTCCTGGACGTCCACCGAAGCATCCTCCAACGCATCCTGCGAATTTGCCTTGTCGTCAGATCCCGACGAGCAGCTCAACACCAGAAGCATGGAAGCGATAGTGAAAAAATGGAACAGCTTCATCATTCCCCCTGAGGATCTGAACACAAAGAGCCCCTCTTCGGGCTGGGACAACCGGAGGAAGTTAACCACTATTTGATGAAAGTTCAAAGGGTAAATGGGCATGGACCTCAGTTGGCGCAAGCCGACGATTCCTGAACGCAAGGCCCATTGACGCAATCTATCCAACATTGCTGGGTTGTGCACGAAGGGCAATTTTGACCAAGGCACGCCTGGTAGTTCCAGAAATCGGTCTGTCCGGCGACAGATCCTTCAAGCAAACAGCCCCAAACACAATCGCCGGTGGGTGCAGCACAACTGGTACCGATGCAGCTTATCAAATCGTAGCAACTGTCCGTCCCGTACCCCCCAACACAGACACCGTAGGGAGTCGAACAGGCTTCCAGGGCGCACGCCTGCTGTGCCATCGACCCGTCATCGAATTGGGAACATTGGCTGGCCACGCAGTCCATGAAATCGTTGTAGAGAACCTGCCCACCCAGAGGGGCTGATGAGAAACACGAATCTGCGCAGCTTCCGCTGTCACCGCACTCAGCAAGGCACATCACAAGAGCCAGGCATTGCTCGGAGTTGCCGATGGAGACGCAACTGCCGTTCTCGCAGGTCATCTGGAAGTTGCACTCGCCACACGACCCGCCACAGCCATCGTCCCCACACTCGACATTGTCGCAAGCGGGAACACAGGTGCTGACACAGACACCGTTCTGGCAGGTCGATTGCTCCGAGCAGCTTCCGCAGCTCCCACCGCACCCGTTGTCGCCACACTCCTTGAACGTGCAATTTGCCAGCGGGTCACAGCACTCCCCTTCGAAACAGTAGGAAAGCATGGAGTCGGGGCAACCGATACCGTCGGGCATCCACGACCAGTCGTCTTGAGAAAGGGCCGGATTGCACTGCAAGCACGAGCCGGCGAAGGGCTGCGCGCCCCCCTCAGCACACTGGTTTTCGATGAAGCACCACTGCGGGTCGAGGGAATGAGAACAGGCTCCATCGACGCAGGAATCCAGAGTGCAAACCAACCCATCGACGCAACCACCGCAACTGCCCCCGCACCCGTCGTCGCCACAGGAAACCCCACTGCAATCGGGCTCACACTCCTTTGGGAGGCAGACGTACGTAACGTCGGGTCCAGATTGCACTTGCACACAAGTCCAATTGCTCGGGCATTCCTCTGCACACAGAATCGTACACACCTTGCCCTGGTTGTATTCCACACAGTAACCGGAGGCACATTCAGCGTCCATTTCACAAGGGGAGCCTTGCCCGAGTAGGCACTTCCCTCCAACACAGATACCAATCTCGCCGCAGTGCCCACAAACGAAGCCGCACCCATCGTCTCCGCATTCCTTTCCGTCGCATTGGGGCTCGCATGGAAGCTCGCACAGGCCGTCCGCCGAGCACACAGGAGCCACCGACGGGCACTCGCCGCAGCTTCCCCCACATCCGTCATTTCCACACTCGCGTCCTTCACAGTTGGGCTCGCATTGGAACTCGCAAAGACCCGTTGCATCGCAAGTCAGAAGCTCTGGGCAGAAGCCACAGCTATCCCCACAGCCGTCGTCTCCACACTCCCGGTTCTCGCATTGCGGCACACACTCGACTTCCCAGACATCCAATTGCGCCCCGTCTGACGCCAGGTCCTCTCCCCCCACCGCCGTGTCAACCGGAACCCTGGGCGTCCCAGAGCATCCCCCCAGGATCATCAAGAAAAGTGATGCATACCGGACAAAAGCGTTCATGGCATCTCCCTCGCGCTGTGACCAGTAATACTAATACCATTTTCGCTGGATAATTCATAGTGCTGAACCTTCGAATCCTTTCGCTTGCGACGGGCACAGCAGTTGAGTACGATGCCACCATAGAATCCTGAAATCAAAACGCAATCGGCTGTTATTTCAGCAGCTTGGAGATTTTCCATGAGGACCATTGCACCGCTTCTTGCGCTCCTCGTCACAGTGACCATGGCATGCAGCACCTCCGACCAGGGCGCCATATGTACTGCTGACCAGAGCCAGGAGTGCACTTGCCCGAACACCCCGAACTACCTGGGAACGCAGGTTTGCTCTGAGGAGGGTTCGTGGGGGCAATGTGAAGGTTGCCCCATCGTCGACCCGTGCGATGAAATTGCCTGCTCCAATCGCGGAGAGTGCGTCGAGGTCGATGGCTCAGCCACCTGCGATTGCGACGACGGCTTCATGTTGGAGGGGTTGGAATGCGTTGAAGATCCCAACTGTGTTCCCGATTGCACGGACAGGAGGTGCGGGCCCAACGGATGCGGGGGAAACTGTGGCGCCTGCAGCCCAGGACAGGTTTGTCAAGAAGGGCAATGCCTCTGCGCCCCCGCTTGTGACGGAAGGGAGTGTGGTGACGATGGATGCGGTGGAGCCTGCGGAACCTGCCAGGGTTACGAAACCTGCTCCAACGGCCAATGCTCCATCTGCCAGACCCAATGCAACGGGAAGGCTTGCGGAGACGACGGATGCGGTGGATTTTGCGGCTCGTGCCCTGAGGGGAAGGAATGTGGAGACGACGGCCTGTGCTACTGCGCGCCGCAATGCGAAGGAAGGGAGTGCGGAGACGACGGATGCGGTGGAACCTGTGGTAGCTGCCTCGGCGAAGAATCGTGCACCGAGGGACTTTGCGTCCAATGCCAGCCCCATTGCCAGGGCCGAGAGTGTGGAGACGACGGCTGCGGAGGCAGTTGCGGCGAGTGCTTCGTCGGCGAGACCTGCGTAGATGCTGTCTGCCAGCCGACAGGGGCCAGTTGTGCCGGCAACTGCGGAGGGGGAAACGGGGAGTGCTACTGTGACGACTACTGTTTCAGTTCCGGTGACTGCTGCTCCGACATCTGCGCGGCCTGCCCATTCACTTACGGATGTGGCGAAGAGCCGTGCGAACCAGGACAGCTACTGGATTGTCTGGGGGACTGCTCCCCCGAGAGCGACCTGGGAAACGGTATTTGCAACGACGCATTCTTCTGCGCCAATTTTGAATGGGATTACTATGACTGCGAACCCCAGTGTGGGGGCGGAGAAGAGCTGGACTGCATGGGGTACTGTTCTTCCACCTCCTACCTGGGTGACGGGTGGTGCGACTACGGCTTCAACTGCGAGGAGTTCAACTTCGACAATGGGGACTGCGGCAACGGCACAGGCACCTGCGAGAACGTGTGCGGAACCTACAGCGGCATGTGCTACTGCGACGAGTACTGTTTCTCGGCGGGAGATTGCTGCGACGATGTTTGTGATTTCTGCACCACCCTCGAGGCTTGCGGATGTGTTCCCAGTTGCGAAGACAAGCAGTGTGGCACCAACGGTTGCATGGGGACCTGCGGGTACTGCGACTCGGGGTTTGGATGTGACGAGGAACTCGGAACCTGCGTTGAAGGGCTCTGTCCCGAAGGCCAGATAATGGACTGCGATGGCTATTGCGCCCCGAAGGAAGCCTGGGGCAATGGAACTTGCGACGAAGGCTACTACTGGTTCGACGCTCCGACGAGCGAAGCCCCGTCCGATCCGTACTATTACGGTGCCAACTTCAACTGCGAAGAGCTTCAATGGGACAACGGAGACTGCGAGCCGTGTTACCCCGACTGCGAGGGCAAAGAATGCGGATCTGACGGTTGCTTCGGAAACTGCGGTGAATGCAACCTGGGTTCGGGGTGCAACCTGGACCAGATCTGCGAGGAAGGCTATTGCGGTGCAGGCTATATCATGGACTGTGACGGAATTTGCTCCTGGGAAGGCTCGTACGGGGACGGTTGGTGCGACAGTGGATACTACTACGGTTATGACGACATCCCCTACTATGCCAGTGACGCCCCCGCTGCCGAAGCGTACGGCAACAACTTCGCCTGCGAGAAGCTTGACTGGGACGGTGGCGATTGCGAGCCGTGTAACGGAAGCTGCGATGGGCTCGAGTGCGGCAGTGACGGCTGCTACGGAATGTGTGGCTACTGCAGCAATGGACTTTCCTGTGTCGCAGGAACGTGCAGCGAGCCACTGACCTGCGCCAAGGTTCTGGCCTGCTTCATGGAATGCATCCCGTTGGGCGAAGACTGCCAGGGAACCTGCAGCGACAGCGCATCTTATGAGGACCAGTACCTATTGTTCGAACTCATCTTGTGTGCAATGGACCACGGCATTGAAGAGTGCGAAGCTACCGACATCCCTTGCTTCCAAGCAGCATTAGACGCTTGCCCCACGGAGCAGGAGGCATGTCTGGCGAACTAAACAGGGTCATCTTGACCAGCGATCATCCCCGTAGGCTGCGTCAGTCGGCT
>CALFHQ010000899.1 GCA_937876385.1 uncultured Pseudomonadota bacterium | reverse complement strand
AGAGTGCTCGTTTCCCTGCCCCGGGTGTGGCTTCCCCGAGTGATGGGCCGAGCCGAGCGGGTAGCTGACGCAATGGAAATGAGGGGCTATCTCGAAGAAGACCTTGCCGTGATGGGCGTTGCACCCTGGAAAAGCCGCGACCTCCTGGCTGTCGTGGGCTGTGTTGTGCTGCTGGGGGCCGTGGTGAGTTGGCGCTGGGTGGGAGGTGTGTCATGAAACCGACCTTGCAATGCACCGACCTGTTGATTCGATACGAAGAGAAGGGGGAAACCGTCCTCAGTGGCATCGACCTGTCCCTGGCGCCGGGAGAACGGGTGGCCCTGGTAGGGCAAAATGGAGCGGGGAAGACAAGCCTCTTGCTGGCTCTGGTTGGACTTGTGCCCTGTGAGGGAACCGTGGCTGTGTGCGGTGAAGTGCTGAGTGCAAGGACAGTGAAGAGAGTGCGCAGCAATGTCGGGTTTGTGTTCAACGTTCCCGAAGACCAACTTCTGTTCCCCACCGCCCTGGAAGACGTTTCTTTTGGATTGCTTCGACGGGGCATGCAGCGAGAAGAAGCCTTCGCCGCTGCCGGAGAGGCGCTTGGGCGTCTAGGGGTCGACCACGTCTCAAACAAGCCGCTGCATCATCTCTCCCACGGCCAGAAGCAGCGTGTGGCCCTCGCCGGAGCATTGGTGACTGCACCTTCACTCCTTCTCCTGGATGAGCCGACGGCGGGTCTCGACCCCCTTGCGTGCAAGGAGTTGGCTTCTACTCTGGTGAGTCTGGAATCGGCTCAACTCATCGCTACCCACGACCTGGCCTTTGCGGAAGCGGTGTGTTCACGAGTGGTCCTTCTGGAGGCGGGAACCATGGTGGAGGAGGTCACGAAGGTGGGGGAGATTCGCAGGCACTGGAAGCTTGGGTGAGAAGAAGCTACTTCAGTGTTTTTCCCGTGGTCGTCGCAGATAGTTTCCCGTGCATCACCCCTCGAGCGGAGATGAGCGCATCGGCGAGGGACTGAACCAGGGTTGCCGTTCCTTTCACGGCAATCATCTCCATGCAGTTGTCGTGGTCCAGATGAATATGAGTCGTTGCCAGAACCGCTTCGTGGTGAGCGTGTTGGATCCGAGTGAGCCGGTCGGTAAGCTCTCGCTTGTGGTGGTCGTAAACAATGGTGATTGTTCCAGCGATTTCTTCCTCCCCTTCCCACTCTTCTTTCACCAGGGACTCCCGAATGATGTCTCGAATGGCTTCTGAGCGGTTTGGATAACCGCGTCGTTCCACCATATCCATGAACTGCTCCAAGAGGTCGGTTTCAAGAGAGATGCTGAAGCGGGTGATGTTGCTGGGCATTCAGCCCTCCTGTCATGGGGTCTGGTCTACGAGGGGAGGTGCAACGACGATGCGAGCGGTTGGTTCGTCCATTTCGACCACATCGCCGGGGCGAATCTTGCGCCCCCGCTGGGTTGTGACTTCCCCGTTGAGTTTCACATAGCCATCCTGGATGAGGATTTTGGCTTGGCCACCCGAGTCCGTCACTCCGGCAATTTTCAGGAGGTTGTCCAGTCGGATGAACTCTCCGGTAATTGGAATTTCAGTATCCATCAGCTCCCCCGGGGTGGCAGGTTACTACCCCTTCTGTTTCGCCTTCTTGCGAGGTTTCTTCGGCTTTGGAACGGGCAATTGCTCGTAGGTGATTCGAATGAGTTCTCCCAGCCATTCCGGATTCTCCAGCTCGTCCTGGATGAGGAAATGCTCCCTGGCGCCGGTGTAGGGGGGAGCGTAGGTGGGCTCTTTGATGAAGGCGAGTCCACCCTCGGTGGGCTTGACGTAGAGGGCATCATCGCAAATCAGTGCGACGAACTTGTCATCGCAATAGACGCCGAATTCCCCAAACATCTTGCGGGCTCGGATTGCTCCAGCCTGCGCCATCTGTCCCACCACAAACTCTGCAAATTCGTTGCTCGTCGCCATCCAGAAACTCCTACTGGTTGTTCCCATTGAATGTGGTCTCTTTGGGGGGGAGTGTCAATGAGTCTGTCCAAAGACAGTTGGCGTGGATGCTAAAGAGGCTTTTTGAAATGCACCACGAGGTTCATTCCCTTGCACGCCCTCCCGAGAAGCTGGGAGAATGGAAGGATCGGAATGCGGGCAGCAATGGTGTAGCCGCGAAAGCGGGGAAATCGAAAGGGGATTCCCTTGCTGGCGGCAAGATTCTCGATGCTTTCGAACAACTCCTGCTCCAGGAAGAGACCGTAGTAGGGGTAGTCGTAGTGGAATCGTTCGATTTCGAGACCGGCGGCTTCCACCAACTGTGCGAGGGTGTCCTTGGTGAAGTGATAGAGATGCCTGGGCGGTTCCAGCGGTCCCCAGTTCTCCTTGAAAATCCGAAATCCCAGGTTGTCTCCAGTGGGAACGGCCACAGCGCCGTGGCCTCCGGGGACTAGAACCCGAGCCATCTCCTTGAGGGAATCCTTGGGGTGAAAGTGGTGCTCCAGGGAGTGCCAGGACATCACAGCGTCAAAGAAGTTGTCCTCGTACGGAAGGGAGCCTCCTTCGCCGGAACATGCCTCATGGACACCGTTGTCCAGGGCCATCTGAACTGCATCGGAGGAGAAATCCAACCCGTACGTTTCCCACCCCGCCCGCTTCAAATAGAGGAGCTTCGAACCACTCCCGCAGCCGACGTCCAGAATTCGAGGCGCCCTTCCCTTGTTGGCAAACTGTTCGAATTGCTCCCGAAAGTAGAAGACGGGGTAGAAGCTGCCCAGGAAGAGACGCTGGTAGCGGTCCCATGCCCAGGCGAAGGGGATTCTCCAGGTGGACGGCGTCTCGTCCCGGCGATGGGCGACGTAGTCTGCAGGGTAAGCGTCAACCATTGCGCCTTTGGTTGGGCGCGGATTCAAAAAACGCAAAGAGCATTGGTTGCACTCGACGAGGTTGAACTCGCCAGGATACCCGTGGCGCTTGTCTTGAACCTTCAAAATGACGCTGTGGTCGTCAGAACCGCACAACTCACAAGAAACGAATTCAGTTTGCATGGACTCTCCGGGGAGCAAATACAGGTCGATGCAGGCAGGTTAGATTTGTGGCCATCCACTGTCAAGGACGCGTTGGTTGTGGGCAAAGTTTCAGCAGTCCGCACGTGGATGAAGATGCCTCTGGAAATAGCCGACCCAGAACCGTAAACTGACCCCATTCACAACTTCCAAAAGGGCTTGTGCATGATTGGAACCTATCGACGTGACTGCGCTGCTATTCTCCTGTCTGTTGCTTTCCTGTGGGGATGTGTCACCGGTGGCGGAGGTTCCGTTGGAGTCTACGCAGACACTCGCCGGGATGTCGGCATTGCCGTCAGAGGGCACTCCAACATGCTGGGGTTTCGAATCGCCGATACGGCAGACAACAATCCCGCCGGTGCACCTCTGCTCGGTGTGGAGGTTGGCACTGCATTTTCCTTCATGCAAGACTTCTGGCACCTCCAGATCGGTGTACCCATTGGCGCGGCCACCTGGGACGACCTGAACCAGCAGCATGGGATGCGGTTTGCCCCTCAGTTTCTCGTGGATATGCCTTTGGACTACGACGGCCATGGCAGAGATATGGCTTTTGGTGGGGGGCTGGCTGGCGCGTATTTGCGACACTTGTCAGTGGATACGGACCGCTACGATGGACCCGACGCGATCCGGATACACCGCATGGGCCCCATCGTCAGTGTGTCGGTGTTGCGAGACAGCGCTGGGTGGTTTGCTTCCTTCTTTCTGGGCGTGATGTACGATTTCGAGGCTTACGTGGCAACCGGGAAGTAGCGCGGCCATGGACAGACAGATCGCCCCCGCTGCTCTGTCACGATCCGCTTTTCAAGGTGGTGGAAGCCAGGGTTCGGACGCGTTCTACAAGGCTCCCGGTCCATTCCCCACTGGTCCAATCTTCGGCATCCTTTGGCTTGGCAATGACGTCCAGCGCGCCAGCCTTCATGGACTCAAAGACCTCTCCCAAGTCCATGGTTTCGGTGTAGCCCGAAATAACAAGAATGGGGGTGGGGCGGATCTCCATGATGCGCCGAATTGCCGTCACACCGTCCATTTCAGGCATCATGAGATCCATGGTGATAAGGTCCGGTTTGTGTTCGGTCACCATGGCCACCGCTTCGACCCCGGATTGTGCTTGAGCGATGACTTCCAGGTCCGGGGCTTCGGACAACACGCTACTCAAGAAGGCTCTCATAGTGGCCGAGTCGTCGACGATCATCACACGAATCATAGCGGATTCCTCCCTGGTGCTCATGGAAGCCACCGCAGTACATGGTCAGCTATCTCTACAAGGGGAGAGACGATCTCGGCGGCACCTATGGCGACCGCCTCCCCGGGCATTCCAAAGACAACGCACGAATCCTCATCCTGGGCCAGGGTGTGGCCCCCGCGCTGGCGCAGCGACAAGAGTCCCTTTGCCCCGTCGCGGCCCATGCCCGCAAGGAGTACGGCAGCGGCGGAGTTGCCCATCACAGCCGCAACGGAGTCAAAAAGAACATCCACGGACGGACGATGGCCCCCAACGGGCCCTTCGGGATTGAGGGCGAGAGTCGTCCTGTTGCGAAGGACCAGGTGATTGTCGTCGGGTGCCAGGTAGACCACCCCTTTGCGAAGAATTTCGCCGTCCTCGGCCAGCTTCACTGTGTGGGGAGTTGTCTCGTCCAGCCACCGGGACAAGCCCCGGACAAAACCGTCTGAGATGTGCTGAACCACTACCACAGGCACGGTGAGCCGCGTCAGACCAAGAAGAACTGACTGTATCGCTGGAGGGCCGCCGGTGGAAGCGCCAATAGCCAGAAGATCGACGTGTAGCCGTGGAGTCGGGTGTCTACCGTTGGCTGTCCCCGCTGCGGACACCGGGCGCCTGGAGCGCGTTCGCCGAACCACCCGAATCTCAGACATGCCTCTCAAGCTTCGCAAGAACTGCGAAGCACTGTGCGGGGCGACGCTGCCAAACTTCGGTTTGTCCAGAACGATCAAGGCTCCCGCTGTCTCGGCACTCTTGCGAAGTTCGAAGTCGCGTCCAGCGGGCACGTCCGACAACCCGACGATGGGGCAGGGAACATCTGCCATAATGGAATCAATGAGGTCAAAGTCGTTCAGCCCGGACAGGCGAATATCCATCACTACGAGGTCGGGCCGGAGAGTCCGCCAGGAAGTCAATCCTTCTTGTGCGTTCTTTGCCGACCCCACAACGCGCAGGGAACCGTCCGATTCGATCAGTTCCTTGAGGGCACCGCGAATCCCAGCCGAGGCATCCATGATTAGTACTTCAATCATCCGATGAGGCGCTCCAATGTTTCAAGCAACTCGGTTTGGTCAAATCCACTCTTGGTCAAATACACATCTGCTCCAGCCTGTAATCCCCGAAGGCGATCCTCGGGTTTCTCCTTCCCCGTTACCAGAACGAAAGGAAGGTGACGAAGACGCTCGTCTGCTCTGACCTTCTCGGCTAGAGCAAACCCATTCATGACTGGCATATCGACGTCGGACACGACGGCATCAACGTGCTCTGTCTGGAGGAGAGTCCAGGCTTCCATGCCGTCTCCGGCCACCAGCACCTGATAACCCGAATTCGTCAAGATGTTCTTCTCGAGGGTCCGGGTGGTCACAGAGTCATCCGCCACAAGGATCCTCTTTTGCAAGGACTCCTGGACCTGAATGGACCGCTGGACCGCAAACCCGCCACCGGTCTCCACCGACTTCATCAGGTCGCCGACATTGAGAATCATTACCACAGCGCCGCTTCCCAGAATAGCTCCTCCGGCCACATTGCGAACTCGCTTCAACTGAGGTCCCAACGGCTTCATCAGCAACACTTCGGTGCGGATGAGCTGGTCCACCTGAAAGGCTACGTGCCGATCGGCAACGGCCAGCACCACGGTAGGAAGCTTCTCTTCCTTTGAGACTTCACGAACACCTTCTGAAAATTCAAGGACGTTGGCAAGACTCATGAGAGGTACCGGGCGATCATCCAAGCGAATCACTTGATGCCCTTCGAGGGTGCTCACCGCTTGCGAATCCACTCGAAGAATTCGGTGCACCGTGGAGGTTGGCAGGGCAAGAATCTGACCGGCGACCTCCACCAGCAAGACGTGGCTTGTGGCCATGGTGAGGGGAAGTATCAGGGTGAACGTCGTACCGACTCCGGGAGAGGAGGAGACCACAATCTGCCCCCCCAACCGTTCCAGATTCGAGCGGACGACGTCCAGTCCAACCCCTCGTCCGGAGATTTCGGAAACTTCCGTAGCAGTGGACAAACCCGAATGAAATACTAGATCAAGCACCGCGCGCTGAGGCAGCCTCGCAGCGTCCTCGGTGGTCATCAAACCGGACTCAACAGCCCGGTCCCGGACCGCATCCACATTGATCCCGGCGCCGTCGTCACGAACTTCGATAACGATTGAGTTTCCACGCTGCTCAGCACGGAGGGTGATGACCCCTCTCGACGGCTTTCCTTTGCTGGAACGGGAGACGGTGGACTCCACACCGTGTCCCACCGCATTGCGGAGCAGGTGAGTCAGGGGATCGCCGATGAGTTCGAGAACCTGGCGGTCGACCTCTGTGTCCTCTCCCTCAAGCTCCAGCGTGACGTCCTTGCCCTGCTTGTGTGCAATGTCGCGAACCATGCGTGGAAAGCGGGCGAACAAGGTGCCGATGGGGAGCATACGGATCCGCCTCACCACTTCCTGAAGATCGTCGGTAAGGAGGTGGAGGTATGCACAGTCCGCATCGAAGGAACGAGTCATTTCACCTAGAGCGTTGGAGGTTCGTTCGAGGTGCTCCTCGTTGCGAGCCAGAAACGCTAGAAGGGCATCAACGCTGGAGGAGGAAACGCTCTGGCGTTGAATTCGGTTTCTATGCTTGCGGGTGCGCCGCCAGTCCTTCTCCCAACTGGCGAATCCAGACAGCATGCTGCGCAAATCAGACAGCCGATGCTCAATGCGCATTCGGGACACAAGGAGCTGCCCTACGCCCGCCATGAGAGAGTCGAGCTTGGCGGTGGACATGCGGATGGTGTCGTCCCCCACGGCGTTGACTCGACGCTGAGCGGGAGAAGGAGGTGACGGGGGTTGGCTCTGCCTGGAAACCGGAGGCTTGGGGAGGGAGGGTGCCTCCTCTGTGGCGGGAGAGGGTGGCGTTGGTGGAATGGAAGGGGATTCATTTGGGGCGCTTGCGGTGTCGTTGGCCGGTTTGACATCGGCGGCCGCGGGTTTGATAGAAGTCACAGGGGTGAAGTCGGTGTTTGGAGTCTTGCCCTGGGCCATCAGAGCCAATGCGTCCAGAACCTCTCGAAGGGGCCCCCGAGGCATCCCCTGTCCTTCGTCGACATAGGAGTCCATGAGAAGCTTGGCGAGGTCTAGCGCGCGAAAGAAGACGTCGAAATGAGCGGGCTCCCAGGAAAGTTGAGCACCGCGCATCCGGGACAAGACATCCTCCATGGCATGAAACAGGCGCTCGATCTCCGAAAGATTGACCACCCGAGCCGCCCCTTTGGAACTGTGGGCCACACGGAGAAATTGCTCTAAGAGCTTCTCCGCTTCCTCCGGCGAGGGGCCCTTCTCCAAAGCCAGAAGAGCCCCGTTGGCCGTTTCGAGGTGCTCGTCCAGTTCGGCCTTGAAGATGACCACCATTTCCCGGCGAAGTTGTTCCCGTCGATCCATCTGGAACTCCCTGTTTGAGAGGGCTTAGCTCAGGCTGTCTTGTACAGCTCCACGACCGCACTCAATATCGAGGCAAGGTCGTTCAACTGACCCGCTGCCTGTTCGATTTGGCGAATTCCCGTTTCCGACTGGGTCGCCGCCTGGTTGATGCTGTCCATGGCCGACGCAACCTGATCCATCCCCACAAGCTGCTGCTTGGCGCTCACGGCAATCTGTTGCGCAGCGTCGGTGACCTGTTGGACTCGTCCCATGATGGAACGAATGGCTTCTCCCGAATTCTCGGCCATCTTCATTCCGGAATCGGCCCTCTTGGCCCCTTCTTCCGTTACCATGCCCGCGCTGTTGGCAGCCTTCTGGATCTCTCCCAGAATCTCCCGAACCTGAGTTGTGGCTTCCCGGGACTGCTGAGCCAGGTTTCGCACCTCTCCCGCCACCACAGCAAACCCTCGACCCGCTTCACCGGCTCGAGCTGCCTCAATGGCCGCATTCAAGGCGAGGAGATTGGATTGGTCAGCGATGTCGTTGACGGTGTCGATGATCTTTCCGATTTGCTGAGTCTGCTCCCCCAACTCCAGGATCGTCTCAGCGATGACGTTGACCTGCTCCTTGATGCTTTGCATGCCTTGCACGGTCTGTTCCACCGTATCAAGGCCCTGCTCCGCTGCAAGAAGGGATTCGTTGGATACCCTGGAGACATGGCCGGCCTTTTCTGAAACGTGCTCCGCGGTTTGGCGCACCTCCTCAACCGTCGCTGAAGTCTCGGAAACGGCAGAGGCACCTTCGCTGGTGCTTGCCACCTGCTGAGTTGTGCTGGCTGTAATCTGACCGGTGCTGGCAGAGATGTTGGTCGCTGCCTGGCGAACCTGCAACGTCAGTTCGGTCCAACCAGCCATCATCCCGTTGAGGGCCTGTCCCAACTCTCCAATGCGGTCACTGCTGTCAACCTCGA
>CALFHQ010000898.1 GCA_937876385.1 uncultured Pseudomonadota bacterium | reverse complement strand
GCACGTACCTGTGACAAACCTTCGCTGACAGGGAGGTCCGCATGCGGATCCTCGGAATCGAATCCTCCTGCGATGAAACCGCCGCTGCCGTTGTGGACGAACAGGGCGTGGTTCACAGCAATATCATCTCGTCCCAGATCCCGGTTCACGCTCGCTACGGCGGCGTCATCCCGGAACTGGCCTCTCGAAATCACCTCATGGCCATTCAACCCGTGGTCGCCCAAGCCCTCGCCGATGCCAACTGCACCCTGGGGCAACTCGACCGCATCGCAGTGACCCTCGGACCCGGTCTCGTCGGAGCCCTCATGGTGGGTGTTCAGTTTGCCAAGTCCCTGGCCGTAGCCAACAACATCCCACTCATCCCAATCCATCACGTCGAAGGACACATCACCGCCGTCACACTCAAGGACGCTGGAGAACACCCCCACGGACCCCTCCAATACCCCTATGTCGCACTCGCCGTATCCGGAGGACACACAAGCCTCTACATCGTCCGGAAACCGGGAAGCTATGAAGTCATCGGATACACCCTCGACGACGCCGCCGGGGAGGCCTTCGACAAGGTCGCTCGATTGCTCGGACTCCCTTACCCCGGAGGGGTGGAGATCGACCGCCTCGCAGGCTCCGGGAACCCCCAGGCCCTCTCACTTCCCCGTCCCCTGAAGGGGAAAGAAGACCTCAACTTCAGCTTCTCTGGCCTGAAAACCGCTGTCCGATTGGCCGTGGAACAACACAAACCCGACGACACAACAACCCCCATCAGCCTCGCCGACGTTGCTGCAAGCTTCCAGGAAGCCGTCGTAGACGTACTCCTTCGAAAAACCTACACCGCTGCCAAACTCCACAACATCGAAGATGTGGTCATATCCGGAGGGGTCGCGGCCAACTCCCGCTTGAGAAAAAAACTCACGGATACCGCCGCAGACCACGGCCTTCGAGGACACCTCACACGCCCCATATTCTGCACCGACAACGCCGCCATGATCGCAGGCGCAGCTCGGTTCAAGGAACCCAACAATCAGCGCAACCCAGGCGCCCTGGAGCCCTTCGCCAGTGGACAACTGGCCCCGGAGCTCTAAGCATGAACACAACCGGAAGACCCCGCCAGAGACCAAAGAAATCCCTGGGACAGCACTTTCTTACAGACATTGAAACCTGCAAAACCGTGGTGAGAGACGCCAACATCCTCCCGGGCTCCAGAGTCCTCGAAGTCGGCCCGGGACGAGGATTTTTGACCCGCACCCTCCTTGAGGCCGAAGCCCACGTCGTCGCCGTCGAGAAAGATCGAGAACTCATCCCACACCTCCAGAACCGATTCCCCGACGCACCCCTGGAACTCATCGAGGGAGACTTCCTCGATGTTGACCTTGAAAAACTGGGCCCCTTTGATGCCGTGGTTGGCAACCTCCCGTACAACCTCGGTCTCGCCATTGTCTCCAAATGCTGCAAACACTGGCCCCTTTGGAAGCGGGCAGTGTTCATGCTCCAACTGGAGGTCGTCGAACGCATTTGCGCAAAGCCCAACACCAAAGCCTACGGGGTGCCCAGCGTCGTTGTCGCCTCAACCCACGTGGCACAACTCACCCGCCGAGTCGGCCCCGGCTCCTTTGTCCCACGTCCAAAAGTCCACTCCGCACTGGTTCGACTGATCCCCAAGAATCCACCCCTCGTGGATGGAATGGAACGGGAGAGCTTCCTCAATTTTGTGGGAGACGCCTTCCGCTTTCGCCGAAAGACTTCCCTCAACGCCGTTTCCAGAGCAGTAGACCGCCCCGGCGCCGAACTCAAGGCAGATTTCAATGGCGTCGGAATGGATCCCCAAAGACGCCTCGAAACGTGCTCCGTGGAGGAACTCCTCAACCTCTGGAATGCAGTGAAAACTGACCCTATCCAATAGCCCCGCCCTCTCCCACCCGATTTCAGCCAAAATCACCATCTCGCGAACAAGAAAACGCCAAACCGTCGCTCCAAAGAACCAAATCGGCGCCCCAATTGACGTCCCAGCAGATTCCCCCTCCGTCAATCCCCAAAACTCCCCCGGCCAGTCCACGGCAAAACACAAAATCAATACAGTGAATGGACATTCAGCAGGATGATTATGCGATAAGCCAAAGCGGAAAACCCAGACAAAATGCGCCATTGAACCACAGACCGTCGGCAACTCGACCCACCAGAAGCAACCCCCCGTTCCCACTTCCAGACTGCCTTCCAGACCTCAGCCTTCCAGCCCCTGAAACACCCTCCGTTCCCAGTTATTGTTCCAGTTTTTGTCTCCATTTTCGGGCCCCT
>CALFHQ010000897.1 GCA_937876385.1 uncultured Pseudomonadota bacterium | reverse complement strand
GACTTGTTGAATGTGGACGTACCTCTGCTCCCCGGTTCCTTTGGTGCACCCTGCCAGACAGATGACGAATGCGACTCCCTCAAGTGCCTCATCAGCGTGGGAGGGGCCGGCTTGTGCACGAAGACGTGCCTCGAAGAGTGCCCGGATGGGTGGGGATGCCGCGGAATCGGAGACGATAACGGCGGCGTTGTCTTTTACTGCTACCCCGAATCCGACCGACTCTGCCAACCTTGCACAGCGGACATCAGTTGTACCGGAGAACAGAACCTGTGCCTCGACATCGGGGGGTTTCTCAACTGTGCACAAGATTGCGAGGAGAGCCCCTGTCCGCCCACCTACGATTGTGTCGACTCGGTGAGCATCGAGGGGGTCTCAGCCAAACAGTGTGTCCCAAAGAGCGGCTTTTGCCAGTGCACGTCGGAATCGGTCGGGGACCAATACCCCTGCCAGGTGGAGAACGAATTTGGTAGCTGCCCTGGGGTGCAAACGTGCATGGACAACGGCTCTCTGTCTACCTGCGACGGTCGCACACCAGAAGCCGAGAGCTGCGACGGCGTTGACAATGACTGCGACGGTTTTGTGGACGAAGATCTGGAAACCATCACCTGCCAGAACTCAAACGAACTCGGCTCGTGCGAGGGGACGCAAGTGTGCGTCACCGACGTCGGCCTCGTCTGCAACGCTCCCGCACCAGTAGAAGAATCCTGCGATGGGCAAGACAACGACTGCGACGGACTCACCGATGAGGACTTCACAGACGAAAACGGCGAATTCACCTCTCTGGAACACTGCCACGGCTGCAACCAGAGCTGCCTGGGCCTCTTTGCTCACGCCGAAACGGTGGAGTGCGACGCCTCTGGAGAGACTCCGAAATGTGCGGTGGTGGCTTGCGAGACCGGGTACATCCAGAGCCAGTCAGGGCTGTGCATTCCCCTGGTCCACCATATCTGCGAGGGGTGTGTCGCCGACAGCAACTGCCTGGGACCAAACGACCGATGCTTAAAGCTCTCCCCCACCGACACCCAGAAGTTCTGTGGCCGAGACTGCGGCCCCGACAATATCTACGCCGTGGACTGCCCCCAGGGATACACCTGCGCTGAAATGGACCTCGACGGCGAACTGGTGGAGCAGTGCGTTCCAGAGACGGGCACCTGCGACTGCAACCAACTCTCCGCCGGTCTCACGAAGCCGTGCGCCGTGGAAAACGACTTCGGTGTTTGCTACGGAGTGAGCGCCTGCGACGCCATAGAAGGCTGGGTCGACTGCACTGCTCGAACTCCCGAGGAAGAGATCTGCAACGGGATGGACGACAACTGCAACGGCATCGTGGACGAAGGTACCGCGGTGAACACCTGCGAGGTCACCAACACCTCCGGCACCTGTGAAGGGCCGCTTCTGTGCCAGGGAACCGAGGGGCTCCTCTGTACAGCCTCCGTTCCCAGTGAAGAAATCTGCGACGGACTCGACAACAACTGTGACGGCAACATCGACGAGGGATTTGCCCAACCCCTACTCGACCAATCAGGAAACCTCGTCGCCTTGCAGTACTCCCTCTCCACCAATCACTGCGGCGGTTGCAACGTCCCGTGCAACCCCGTCCACCCCGCCGCCACCGTGGAGTGTGCAGCGCAAGGGGGGAACGGGGTCTGCCGGATCAGCTCCTGCGTGGACGGGTTCTACCTCACGGGGAGTGGTGTCTGCCAGCCTCTGCCATCCTCCAACCTTTGCCTGCCTTGCGAATCCGACGCCGATTGTGTGGGCCCCATGGACGCCTGCCTCGACCTCGCCGATGGAAAGCGATGTGGTCGAGACTGCTCTCTGGGATCCATCTACTCCGTGGGCATTGAGGGCGATGCAACCTTCTGCACCGGAACCGAAGGGGCTCAGGATTGCTGCCCCACCGGCTACCTCTGCCAAGGGGGTCAGTGCACCGTCGAGAGTGGAGCCTGCGATTGTCGAGATGAAGGAAAGCTCCGGCTGTGCCAGCAGGAGAACGAACTGGGCGTCTGCTTCGGCGCCGAAACCTGCCACGCCACCGGCGAAAACGCCGGATGGTCCGCATGCAGCGCCCTTATGCCCGCTCTTGAAGTGTGCGATGGCGTTGACAACGATTGTGACGGACTGGTGGACACCTCCGACCCGGACATCGATATCTCCCAACTTGCCGGCTATCCAAACTGCCAGAACGTCTCGCAAGCGTGCAGCGGAGAATGGGCGTGCGGAAACTTCGAAGGCCAGTTCCAGTGGTTCTGCTCGGCCAGACAACCCGCAACCGAAATCTGCAACGGCCTCGACGATGACTGCGACGGACTGGTGGACGAAGACTTCGTCGATTCCCAGGGGCTGTTCACTCTCGATACCAGTTGCGGACATTGCGGTGTTAGCTGCTACGAACTGCTTCCCAACCTGGCAAGCGATGGAGCCGGCATTCCCCTCCCGGGTTCTGCTCAGTGCGAACTCATCAACGCGAACCCCACCTGCGTCCCCGTCCAATGTGAAGATGGCTTCTACCTCTTCCCCGATGCAACAAATCCTCTTGTTTGCCTCGAACTCTCAGGCTCAAGCTGCCTTCCCTGCGTTACTACCAGTGACTGCATCGGCATAGGCCACGAATGCACCGCCGTGGGAACCGACGAATCCAACTACTGCGCCCAGCGATGCGACGTCGATTCGCCCTTCTCAATGTGCTCTGGAATCGTCGGAGAACAAGGGTGCTGCCCGGACGGCTTCTCCTGCCAGGAAGACCCCGCTGGAGACCCCAACACCCTTCTGTGCCAGCCGGATTCAGGATCTTGCCAGTGCTCAACGTTCACTCAAGGACTCATTCGAGCCTGTCAGCAGGAATCCCCCCTGGGAGGCATCACCTGCTTCGGCATCGAGACCTGTGAACTCATCGACACAACCTACCAATGGGGTCCGTGCAACACAGACGCCAACACCGAAATCTGTGACGGCATCGACAACAACTGCAGCGGAGTCATCGACGAAGGCTTCCTCGTAAACGGACAGTACGTCTTAGACCAACACTGCGGCTCCTGCGGCGTCAACTGCCAAATCAAGTGGAGCGCACCTCAACTCCACACGGTGGGAGTCTGCAACCCCGACGCCCCGGGTGGACCTGGCTGCGCCATCGGAAACTGCACCACCTCCAGAGCGGGGGGCGGCACCCTCTGCCGAACCGACTCAGATTGCGCCGGCGACCCCGTGGCAAGTAGCTGCGACGAACAACTGTGGCAATGCGTCGCCTCCTGCACAACAACCGCTGACTGTTCAGCGGGGAGCTGCTTCAACGGCTGGTGCACCTTGCCGTGCTCCGCTGACTCGGAGTGCCAGAGTGCCTTCGGGGAGACCAGCACTTGTATCAACGGATTCTGCGGTACCGACATCCTCTGGACTGACCTCGATTCCCTCACGGGGAACGGCTGCGAGTGCGGTGCTGACTCCGCTCTCACCATAGACAATCCAGAGCTGTTTGATACCTATCCCGCTCCCGGGACCCCCTACCCCGACCGAAACTGCGACGGTGTCGACGGGGACGTGGCCACTGCGCTCTTCGTCTCCCAGGGAGGCACCGGAGACGGCACCAGAGGCGCACCGCTGGGGTCCATCCAGGACGCCATCGACCTGTTCAACCCCGCGGCCCACAGCCATATCCTCGTCTCCGTTGGAACGTACACTGAGCAGGTTGTGCTGAAAAACGGCGTGCAGCTTTTCGGCGGCTACAGCTCGACCTTTGCCAAGCGTGACGTGGCCCTCTATCCCACCATCATTCTAGGGCCAACCCCCGACTTCAACGTCCCCACCCCCGTTCTGGGCACCGTGAATGCCGAGAGCATCACCGAGAACACCGTCCTGGCCGGATTCAACATCGTCGGCTACGACGTTCCTGGAACAACCGAAACCTTTGGGATGGCCAGCTACGCCGTCTACATCGCCAATTCAAACAACCTCCTGGTAATTCGGAACAACCGCATCGAAGGGGGCCGGGGAGCACCCGGAATCTCAGGAACTCCCGGCCAACCCGGCTCCAGTGGTGGAAGCGGCACCGACGGACTCCAATCCGCTGAATGCAACTCCACCAACTGCGACGGTGACAGCCAACCGGGAGGTGGCGGTGGAGTCAATCCGGCCTGCGCACCCGCTCAAGGATGTGCAGGAATGGAATCAGAGGGTGGAGAGTCCCCCCAGGTAGCCGACGCACCCGGCGGTTGCACCTACCCCGCAGGAGGAAACCGGTCTACCTACCGCAATGGTCCCCCGGAACTGTGCAAGTACGACTGTTCCCCTCCGTCTGGAAATTTGAACGGAGACAATGGAAGCTCCGGGCAGGAGGGCGCTGCCGGCAATCCAGGAAGTGGTTGCAACGACGCCGTTGGCACCGTGGCAAATGGAGTCTGGACTGGCGCAACTGCCCAATTCGGCACACCGGGAACGGCCGGAGTCGGCGGACAAGGCGGAGCAGCGGGGGGGTGGACCCAAAACGAAAAGAGCGCCTCTTGTAACGTCGGAAATCGTGTCGGCGACCTGGGCGGCTCCGGTGGCGGAGGTGGCGCTGGTGGCTGCGGTGGAGAAGGTGGAGTCGGCGGACGCTCAGGCGGTGCAAGCATTGCCCTGTTTGTCGCCAGCATTGCCACAACCAGCCCCACAATCGTCGGCAACCGGGTCCTTCGTGGATTCGGAGGAGATGGCGGCGCCGGGGGCCAGGGTGGCACCGGAGGAAAGGGTGGCGCTGGAGGCCAGGGCGGCATCGCCATCTGGCCGGCATGGTGCTGCGGATTTGGCGGGTCTGGCGGACCCGGTGGCGACGGTGGACCCGGCGCCGGTGGAGGCGGTGGTTGCGGAGGCTCCTCCTTTGGAATCGCCATTGCACAGGGAAATATTACCAACTACGAAGCGAACAACGAATTCGCAATTCCCGAAACGGCCCCCACAGGTGGTTCGGGCGGTTCAGGGGGAACAGGAGCCTATGGCGCCATCGATGGCCTCCCTGGAAATGACGGCACGAACCACAACACGTACGAATTTTAGAGGTCGATATGCAACCGAACCAGACCGCAAGACGAGCACTACTGCCAATGTGGACGGCCCTGGCCATCATTCCCCTCTTCTTCGCACCCGGCTGCGGCGGGGGCAAGGCCACCAGCACCATCGCACAATCTGTGGAGTACTGTGAAGAGGACGAGTGCCAGTGCATCTTCCGGGAGGATTGCCCCCAGGGGATGAACTGCATTGACGGAACCTGCTCCAGCGACAACCCCTTTGCAGATGTGCGCAGCGACCTGGACCTGCTTGCCGATGCGACCCAGGACGCGGACGCAATCCTTGACGCCGAACCGGGCGACGCTGAACCGGGAGATGCCGATTCGACCCAGGACCTGTCACCGGAAATCCCCACCAAACAACTCTTTGGCGCCCCCTGCGGCGACAATATCGAATGCGAAGACGGATGGTGCATCGACTCCCCCGAGGGACCCTACTGCACCCGCCCCTGCGGAGACGGATGTCCAGATGGATGGGCTTGCAAAGTCATCGGACAGACCAGCCCGGACTTCCTTTACGTCTGCATCCAGGACAAGAACAGGCTGTGCCTGCCGTGTGAAATCGACTCCCACTGCGGGGACATCGCGGATCACTGCCTGAGCATCGGCGGCGGCTCCTTCTGCGGTCGAGACTGTTCCATGGACGAGTGCCCCGAGGGTTACACCTGTCAAGATATCCAAATCGACGAGAGCGTCATCAAGCAGTGTGTGCCCGACAACAACTCCTGCGACTGCACGGTTCAAAATCCGGGGGCAGTGAAGGGATGCAGCACCAGCAATGAATTCGGTACTTGCTACGGTCAAGCCACCTGCGACCCGGACAACGGTTGGGTGGATTGCACGGCAATCGTCCCCGAGGCCGAAAGCTGCGATGGAATCGACAACAACTGCAACGGGCAAAAGGACGAAGGCCTGGCCCAAACAAACCCCTGCGAAACGACCAACGAGTTCGGCTCCTGCAGCGGAACAAACTCCTGCCAGGGAGTGGCCGGTTGGGTTTGCTCGGCTCCCGTCCCCATCGCAGAAGAGTGCAACGAGTTGGACGACAACTGCAACAACGAAGTGGATGAAGGGTTTGTCTCTGCCGGTGTCTATTTCACCCCCGAGCATTGCGGCGTCTGCGGCAACGACTGCACAACGAAATTCGACGGAGCCCTCACAACAGAATGTGACTTCTCCACCGGCTCTGCCGAGTGCATCATCACCGAGTGCAAACCCGGATACTTCCTTCTCAACCCCAAAACATGCGTGGATGAGTCCGCTGTCTTGTGCCAGCCGTGCATGGTGGATTCCGATTGTTTTGGAGAAGATTCCGTGTGCATGGAGCTCTCCAATGAGGACCCGAGGAAGTTCTGCCTGCGAAACTGCACGGGACTCGAAGAATCTCCCAACGCCTGCCCCACGAGCTTCGAATGTACCGCCGATACCCAACTGGGCGCCCGCCTGTGCCTCCCCGTCAACGGAAGCTGCGACTGCAATCCGGGAAACACAGGGCAAACTCGAGCGTGTGTACGAGACAACGAACTCGGCACCTGTTTTGGCTTTGAAACCTGTGATCCGGACATCGGGTGGGTCGACTGCACTGCCCTGACTCCCAGCGAGGAGAGCTGCGACGGCGTGGACAACGACTGCGATGGCCTCGTCGACGAAGAGCTCTCCCTGGGGGCACCCTGCGTTGTCGAGAACGAATTTG
>CALFHQ010000896.1 GCA_937876385.1 uncultured Pseudomonadota bacterium | reverse complement strand
CAGAGCGTCGGACTCCAAATCCGAAGGCTGGGGGTTCGAATCCCCCCTGGCCTGCTATTGTTTTTTCAGTCTTGAGGGCAACTGCATGAACCTGCAGCGTTTCGTCAACATCGGTTATGTTCTAGTGGGCTTGCTCACTTGGGTTATCGGCGGGAGCCTCCTGGGTTGGTTCTTCGACCTCGTCAGCGCGGACTTTGATAAGCCGCTCATCGGGACGGAGTTCTCACGCAGCAATCTCCTCGGGCTCGTTCTCGGTATAGCGGTGGGGGTTGCCCTGAAGCTGAACCGGAATGTGAATGCTTGGGGACTTGAGGTCGCCAACGAACTCAAAAAGGTGACCTGGCCCAGCTGGGAAGAGACAAAGATGTCCACTGTCGTGGTGATCATCACCTCCATCATCGTGGCGCTCATTCTGGGGCTGTTTGATGCTCTGTGGGCGTTTGTTTCCTCCGCGATCTACAGCCTCGGGTAGGCACCAGGGATCGAAATCGATATGAGCAACGAAGAACAGAAGACGCCGGAAAAGAAGTGGTACGCCGTCCATGCTCTCAGCATGTACGAAGAAAAGGCCAAACACTACCTGCGTTATGCCATCGAAGAAGCCGGACTTGAGCATCTCTTTGGGGAGGTTATCGTCCCCACAGAGACCGTCGCGGACGTCGTCGATGGAAAGAAACGGGAAATGAAACGACGCTCCATGCCGGGGTACATCTTCGTCGAGATGGTCATGACGGAGGAGACCTGGCATCTGGTGCGCAACACCGAGAAGATCACCGGCTTTGTCGGCGATTCGAAGCGACCTCGGGCCATGCGTCAGCGAGAGATCGACAAGGTCTTGAAGCAGATGGAAGAAGGAGCACAAGCTCCAAAGCCCGTCGTGACATATGAAGAAGGGATGAACGTCCGAGTTATTGACGGCCCCTTCGCCTCCTTCACCGGCTCGGTGGATGAGGTCAAAGCAGACAGACAGAAGCTGCGTGTACTCGTGACGATCTTCGGACGAGCCACACCAGTGGAATTGGATTTCATGCAGGTTGAGAAGATTTAGAGGTTACTGCCATGGGTAAGAAAGTCATCGCCAAGCTTAGACTGCATATTCCCGGTGGAAGCGCAACTCCGGGGCCGCCCGTGGGTCCGGCTCTGGGACAGCATGGTTTGAATATCATGCAGTTCTGCAAAGCCTTCAATGGGAAAACCTCGGAAACCAAAGGGATGACCATTCCGGTGGACATCCAGGTGTTCTCCGATCGGTCCTTCACCTTCCAGGTACACACTCCGGTTACTTCCGACCTTATCAAGGAAGCCCTGAAGCTTCAGAAGGGCTCGGGGATTCCGAACCGGAAGAAGGTCGGGAAAATCAAGCGCGAGCAGTTGGCCACCATCGCCAAGCGAAAGATGCCCGATCTCTACGCCGCTGATCTCGATGCGGCCATTAAAACCATCGCCGGTACTGCGCGAAGCATGGGCGTAGACGTCATCGATTGACGTCTCCCCGGCTCCCTGCAGGAGAAAGCCCAATGAAGGGTTTTCGTTAGGAGGAGTAGAATGGGAAATCACGGAAAGAAGTACGGCGAGAGTCGTGCGACAGTAGAGCGCGGTGTGTACTACGCCGTGAGTGAGGGCGTTGCTCTGGCAAAGACAGCCAGCTTCGCCAAATTCGACGAGTCCTACGACGTTGCCGTCCGACTGGGCGTCAACCCGAAGTACTCCGATCAGATGGTTCGTGGCAGCGTGAGCCTGCCCCACGGCACTGGCAAGCCCGTTCGCGTGGCTGTCTTCGCCAAAGGGGAGAAGGCCCAGGAAGCCCGAGACGCCGGCGCCGACGTTGTGGGCGACGACGATCTCGTGGAACAGGTCATGGGCGGCTTCGTGGACTTCGACAAGACCATCGCCACTCCCGACATGATGGCAAAGGTCGGCCGTTTGGGTCGAATCCTTGGTCGTCGTGGACTGATGCCCAACCCCAAGCTGGGGACGGTAA
>CALFHQ010000895.1 GCA_937876385.1 uncultured Pseudomonadota bacterium | reverse complement strand
AGATACTCTACAACTGCACATCCGGGAATTTCACGGTCTCCAAAACCTGCCCCGGCTCCTGTCATGTGGCTGCGCCTGGTCAGAACGACTACTGCAACTAACTGCAATGGTTCAACCAGAAATGGACAGTCGAGTCAGGGCTATTCCGGCTCCGAGCAATACTCGGCCCAGGCGCTGTACTCCCAGGTGGCCACTGCGTGATCTAGTGAGCCATCTGGCCTCCGGGGAACAACACGGGTCACCTTGAATTCCGGTTCCCCGTCGCAGGTTAGATCGGCACTCGCCGAAGCCTTGAAGGACTTGCTGTCAAGTGTTCCGAAGAAACTCAAGGCGCTTGCCTCGGCTAGCGAGAATCCGATCTCGTCCCAACCGTTCTGATCTTTCACATATTCTACGGCGTCGCAGAGCATGTTGGCATCACCGAGGTCCTCACCAGGTGGGATCTTCTTGCAGCAGGAGAACACCGGCGGGTACGGACCGAACTCAGCTTGCCTGCCCCGGAACTTGGGAAGCGCCTTGTCCATGAGGTGTTCGATGTGCTCAAGGTGACGATGTGAGGCTGTGACCCAGAACGAGCAAGTCGGCAGGGTTGTCTGGCTCGAAGAAGTAGCGGAGGAGGGATTCTGACGTTGCGCCTTCATCTCCGCCGCCTCTTCGCCGCTCACCTTGGACGGGACTGGTGTTTGTATCCCTGGACTATCAGGGGTTGGCGACTTGTTGCCATCGACTGGCTCATCACTAGTGCGACCACATGCGAAAAGAGACAGAGAAATGGCGACCAATATCGATAGTTGTGAGCTGTGCTCTCTCATTCTGGTGCCTATGATAGGAGTTCGTTCCCGTTATCTCTGAGTCGACCGAACGATACACAACCAAACTCCGACCATCAACTAGCTTTCCCGGGAGTGTAATAGCTCAGCGGGGAATAGACAGATGAATCAATTTCCAACGTACAGCCACGGTTCAAGAAAGTTGGACAAAAGGCCATTGAGCTTCTGCGTTGACTGAAACTGACCCGGCGAAATCTTGACATCAGGTGCAACGAATTGGCAACACCCGGGCATCAGAGCGACTGGTTGACCCCCCTTCGGCCTTGACGCGTAGCCGTTTCCCCACCCCCCGACTCCTTGACTCCTGTTCAGATGCGACGGCACGATGCAAGTGTTTGAGCGCCCTTCCTGGTGTGGAAGTATTTGAACTCTTGCGTCTACCGCAACGAATTCGCAACCCCGGTCGAATCCGGGAGTCGATGGACAGCTTTGAGGTGGTGCCCCGCTGTGGGATTTGCTGGAGCGCTGTCCGCCTTCGCCGGCAGGGAACGGCCGGCAGACCTCGACCCCCACGCCCATATCGAACATCACCTGAGCAAAGATGAGATTGGTTTTCGTGCTCTCGCCATCCTCTTTCCACTTCAATGCCACGGTCCGTGGGCGGTCGAAAACGGCTAGGACAGCCCGAGAAGGACTCCCAAGTTCGGCCTATTGAGAGTCTGTCGGACGGCTTACCACCGACAGTTTGACGCCTCCTGGCCCATTATTCTCGGCACTCGGTCCGCTCCGGAACGTTCATCGGGGTCGTGAAGGGGAGTGGGCCCGACCGGCAACTGCATGAGGAGGTCAGTCAGGTGGTTTCTGACCGGGTGATCTTCGGCCTTACGCCTTCTGCTGTGGAAGGGGCATGTCGCCCCAGCCGGCCTACGCGAGACGTGCGCCGGGCACATGCTGTGAGGAGGAGAATATGTCGTTAAGTACAGACGGTGAGAAGTACCCGAGGGCTGTTGCGGAGCCCGTGCGCTTGATTGAGGCGCTACCGCCCCTACCGGGGAGACCCGCGAGAACGGCCGGAGTTAGAGGCTACACACATACGGGACAGGTGACGCCATGAGTCAGAATCACGGCCGCTCCCTGCGATTCGATCCGGCAGCCGCACGTTGGCCAGAGCGGGACTACCAACGCTCGGTCAGGGATGCCCTGCGAAGCAGAGTCATGGCCGCAGCATTTGGGGAGCTACTTGGCGTAGTAGTC
>CALFHQ010000894.1 GCA_937876385.1 uncultured Pseudomonadota bacterium | reverse complement strand
CAGCTCCTTTCCAATGCTGGTGAAATACGCGTTGTAGCCGGTCACTCGCACCAGCAGATGCCGATAGTCCTGGGGATGGCGTTGCGCTTCTCGAAGAACCTCTTCATCCAGAATATTGATTTGAAGTGCAGTGCCCCCGTTCTCGGCATACCCCTTGAGAAACGCCTTGAAGCGGTCCCGGTGCTCTTGGTCCCGCATCAAAGACGGATTGAACGTGATGGTGTGGCTGGCCCCGTTTGGCAGCAAGTTGACGTAGTCCTCCCAATCCGGCACGCCCACGGTGGGACGCCCTCCCAACGCCTTTCCCACGGAATTCGTGTTGGCCGTCGGCCCATGAATGTCCGCCCCGTTGGAGGGACAGATGGCGTTTGACAGGAAGTCTCCTTTCTTGCGACCGTCCGGCGTCGCTACCACCACCGCACCGTCTCCAGCCCAGTAGTTCCAACTCAACATTCCTGGACGAAACTGCCTTTGGGTGCTTCGAGTCTTGTGCTTCCAGGTTTCTGCACACCAAAGCTCCATAACCTTCAAAGCGAGTGCGTCGGAAGCGGCATCGTCCCGGCCGTATTTCGGTGCTCTGAATCTGGCCCGAGCTCGCAGAACGTCGTGCCCTTCCCAGTTGTCTTTCAAAGCCTGTATCAGCTCTGCCATGGAGCACAGCTTCTCGTCGAATACGAGGTAGCGAATCGCCAACAAGCTGTCCACCAGCGTGGCGAACGTCACCCCTTCCATGGTCACAAAGTTCAGTTCGGGACCGCCCTGGTTGATGTCCAACCCCTTCTCAGCACACCCTCGCACCATGCAGGAGAGGTAGGTCGTCTGAAAGAGCTCACTGCGTAACGACTCGGAGAGTTCATACAACCCCACCGTCCGGGCCACGATGAAGGACATCTGCTGTTCAAAGGCCCGATAGAACTCCTCAAACGTCGCAAATTTTCGAGGGTCGCCGGTCACCGGACCCTCTTGAACGATGGGCCGAGCCTTTCCACTGACAGGGTCATGGGCAGGCACAAGATCCTTCCCTCGCCCCAACGCCAACTCCACAGCCTTTACCAGATTCAAGTTGCAGTCCACAGTACCCGAACGGTCATTGCCCACCATGGTGTTCTCAAGGCAACCCACCGGGGCGTAGTCCATGACATTGCCCGTATGAATGAATTGAGAAACCCCCGCCATGCGCGCCTCACGCATCATTCCCGCTGCACTGCGCTCATCGAAGTTCAACAGGAATGGGGCGCCCTGGCTGCCAGCGATCATGTCCACCACTTTGTCCAACAGCCTCTCTGGGCTGTTGCGGTGGAGCCGAACGTTGGGCTTCGGTTCAAGAATCGGTGACATCTCGTCAATGACTTCCAGGAACAACCAGGTCAAATCGTTGGTGGCGTCCTCGCCGCTGGAGTCCAAGCCCGACAGGGTCAACAGTTGTCCAAATCCGGCGGTGATGCCCTGGTTCCCAGTTCGAATCTGTGCATCGTACGCCGTATTGCAGTGGAACCAGAAGCAGCCCAACAGTTCTTTGGCAAACTGCCGAGTCATCCCCTGAGCGACGGACGCTTCCCAGTACGGCAGGAGGTACTGGTCAATGCGCCCGAAGGAGACCCCCGGCCCTGGATAGTTCTCGTCGGACATGACCAGCATGTGGTTGAGCCACAACGCCTGAATCGCTTCCCAGAAATTCGTCGGCGGTTCCCAGGGAACCCGGCTCAGGTTGGAAGCCATGGCTCGTAATTCCCCTCGGCGACTGCCTTCCGGTTGCTGTTCAGCAGCATTTTGGCAGGCCGACGCGTAGCGTCCGGCCAACTCTCGAGCCATAGTCGACGCCACAAGCATTCCTTCCAACTGGGCACGTTTCTCCCCATTGCTTCGGACGGCGGGAAGGTCAGCCAAGCGCTGCACCAGCTCTTCGTGAACCGCCTTCCACCCC
>CALFHQ010000893.1 GCA_937876385.1 uncultured Pseudomonadota bacterium | reverse complement strand
CGAGTTTGCCCGCAAACTGGAAGTGATATTCCAGGAGGCGCTGGGGCGCCCTGGACATGGAGAGATTGCCCTGCTTGCGTTGGCTTCGTCGGTTTCGGAGGAGATATTTTTCCGAGGCGCACTGCAACAATCGCTGGGACTGTGGGTCACAGTGATCATCTTCGCCGCGCTGCACGGCTTCTTTCATCCCCGATACCTCGTTTGGTCTATTTTCGCTGGAGTTGCGGGGCTGGTGTGGGGCATTCTAGCAGGCTGGAGCGGTGGCCTGGTGGGAACAACGGTTTCCCACTGTCTCATCAACTGGATAAACTTGGAGTTGCTATGCCATCACTGGCGGGAATAGCGTTTTGGGGGCTCTTGGCCCGTCTTCACGGTGGATTCTTCGTCATTGATGGAGAGAAGCTGGGGCTCGCCGTCCTTCTGGCGTCCCTGCTCGGGGCAGGAACTGTTATTGCCGTCCGCAAGGTACGCGGAGCCAAAAGGGTGGCCCTCTTCACGGGGCTGGCAGCGCTAGCCTATTTCCTGGGGATTCTATTGTTCTTCGACGTGGTATTGAGCTACCCCATCATCCGTGTGGTCTCTTACTTCCCGTTGCCCTGAAGGGTCCGCCAAGTCAAAGGCTTTGCAGGAACCTCGCCGGGCAAGGATTCGGCGAGGTTCCTGCTTGCCACTCAAATAGGGGAGTAATTTCGGGCAGTCGCTTACTTCGTGGTGGTCTTCTTGGTGGTCTTTTTGGCCGGGGTCTGCTTCGCTTCGCCGGCAGGTGCCTTGTCCAGTTTGGCGACGCGACGGGTGAGGCGGTCAAACGCTGCTTTGGTGACGTCCGGTCGCTTCTTCGACAGGGTGTCAACATCGGCACGAAGCTGAGTCAGTTCGTTGCGAAGGGCTTCGAGATCCTTCTCGGCCACGAGGCCAAACCGGTCGAGGATTTCCTTCCGGACTTCCGCACCCTGCTTGAACATCTCGATGGCTCGGACCTTCTCGACGAAATCCCGAACGGCGATGGCCTGAAGAAGGTCATCAACTCGCTTCACACTTTCCATCGGGGTGTTGAGGAACTTTTCCTGGACGTGGGACACGAACTTCTGAACTTCGTCTTCAAAGCCACTGAACTGCTTCTGGGCATTCTGTACGCGTTCCTTGACGATGCTTCCAATTTCCTTTGCTTTGTTTTTCATGGGGTCTCCTCTTGATTGACGTTTCCAACAACATAACGCACCGCGTCAGAATGTCAAGAAGAAAAGAACACAGTGCCACAAAAACGGAAAGAAATCTGGGATGTTAGGTGGTCGCTACGGGGTCGTATCCCCTGCGTCATTGGGAACATCTACGGCGGGTGGAGTGGCACGTTTGACCTGAATTTCGAAGCCTGCGGGGTCCTCTTCAGGTGGTGCGGCTTGTTCGGAAACGGGTCCCGACAGATTGACAAAGCAACTGGCAGCGCCGTCGGCGAGCTTGTCTTTGCTCATAATGAGCATGATGAGGGTGACGAGGAGAAAGAGGAGGCTCATCCAACTGGACAGATTGCTGGGTCCCGAGCTGGGTCGGTTCCTGCCGTACCGGGAGGAGCTCATTGGAATTGGAGGGTGATGGGGAGTTTCAATTCTCGGTTGACGACACTGAGACGCCACCCGTGGAGCGTCTGAAGGAAGCATCGCTCGAGTTCACGGGACGTTCTGGGAATAGACACATGCCGTACAGTACCGTCTGGTTGGAAGTGGAGGGTCACCCGCAGGGGACCACTGACGCCGTCACCAAAATTGTCTACGCACCGTTTCAGGGACTTGTTTTCGGCTCGAAGCTTCCTCGTAACGAGGCGACTGATCTGCGCCTTCAAGGAAAGGCCGTCTCCTTCTCGTTCCTTGACCTTCGCCGTGACCTTTCGTTCCTTGTAAACTCGCTTGCCACCGGAGAGGCTTCCGAAGGATGACTGCACTTTGCCCAGGTTGGGGTCGTCTGTCTCTTCTCCTTCGCTTCCGGGGTCGGCCTTGTCGTTGGTGCCTGTCTTCTCTCGGTTGGCTGCTTCCACGAACTCGGAGAGGCTAAGTTCTTCGTCGTCCTCTGTGTCCACGCCCCCGACAACGCTCTCGACGGTGCGACTCTTGGGGCCTGTTCTGTTGGTTTTTGGACTTCGCACCACCTTGCGCTCATTCATCACTTCTTTGAAGCGCTCGGGGTCCATTTGTTTGAGCTGGGCCAATTCAGCGTCGGTCATGCCGCTGGCTTGGCTTTCCATGATCTGGATGATGAGTCCTTCGGTGTCATCGTCGAGGTTTGGAGCGGCTTTCCGGACAGCTACCGGCTCCTCTTTCTTCTTTGGTTTCCGTTCGACGGCTTTCTTCCTTTCCGCCTCTTTCCAGCGGAAGTCGTCATCCTTGCGCTCGGATTCCTGCCGTACGGGGTCCTTGATGCCCAGTGGGTCTCCAAAGATGAAGATGGCCGCCAGGGTACCGACGGCAACGATGATAATTCCTGCCACCACAAAGACGGTCTTTTTTCGGCTCTTTCGGCTGAGACGAACCATGACGCTGAAGTCTTTAAGGTTGGCGCGGGAGCCACCGGCCCCGGGGCGTTGCTCTTCGAGTTCAACGGGAAAGAGGGGTTCGTCTGCAATCTCGATTTCGTCAAGCCCGCGGATGGGTTGGGGATGAACGGTTCCAGCGGCAAAGAAGTCCTCATCGAGGCTTGTCAGGGTGACTTCCTCTTCGATTTCCCTGTCCAGAACGGGTCGCTCATCGTCCCCCAGGACGTCATGGGTGATCGGCGGGGCAGCGGGGGCCTCTGGCTTTGGCTCGGGTTTCGGTTGTACGTCCTGCTTTGGCTCCGGCTTTGGATGGGAATCGGCGTCCTCTGCAGTGACTTTCTTTTGCGATGGAGGAAGGGGTGGGGGCCCCATGGGTGGGGGGGTGAGCTTTTCTTCCGGGAAGAAGGGTTGAACTTCCATGAACTGGAAGGCTGGCTTCCAATTCTCCAGCCCCTTGTGCCAGACGAGGGTTCCCCGCTCGATCTTGCCCTCCTCGACCAATCTTCTGAGAGCAGTAAAGGGCATGGGTCCCAGCCGCCGCTTCCCAATAACAGCGAAGTAGCTGGTCTGGCCCACCTTGGAGATATCGTCTCCTCCTCCCGTTGCCGCCGAACTGCCTCCCACGGTTGGCATGGAGGGACGGGTCGCCGAAGAGGTTTCCGGCGTGCTGCCTGCCACTTTGATCTTGAACACCGAGTTGCATGAGGTGCACCGCACCCGAAGGATCTTCCCCTGCAGCTTCCCCACAGAGAGGTTGAATTCCTTCTTGCATTTCGGGCAATTGAATTTCATGGTCTCCCTCAGTATCCACGTCGCGAGGCAGTCTATCATCGGCCCGCACACTGGCGCAAGTGTTTCCTCCCCGCATGGCTGCTTGTCAGTAGCCCCGCATCCTGCTGGTCAATCGGTCTGCGTTGATCTAGAATCTAACGAGATGTACCCCTTCATCTGAGGGGGTTTGGAGGGAGCATTGACGACGGTCACCATGGTTCGTGTCGCCAAAGAGAGGCGGCAGCACTTTTTGCAGAGAATCTCGGCTCTTGTGAGTCGAGCGGTGGACAAGAAGTTGCGTGTGTCGGTGGTGGTCGCCGACGAGAAGCGTGGCGAGCAGTTCAGGCAGCAGTTGTGGACCGCAGATGAGGGTTCATTTCTCCCCTCCGGCCTTGTGCCTGGGGATGCCAATGCGCTGGATCCTGTCGTCATTTTCATCAATTCCGCTCCTCCAGACGAATCGGACATCATCTTGAACTTCGCCCCTGACCCCGTCCGAATCAATTGGCGTGAGGCGGATGCGCAGTGGGTCTACGATTTTGTGAATCCGGATACCGACGAAGGTCGTGAGGTTGCTCGACGCAAATGGAATGCCTACAAATTGGAAGGGGTCGAGCTATCCCATGCTGAGGAATTGTAATGGAGGCAGTGATGCGACGTTTTGTACCGATTCTTTTTTTCGTGCTCTCTTTTTCGGCGACGGCTCAGGGGGCCGACATATACATCAACGGGACGCTGGTTCGTGGAATCACGGATCTGACGTTGGAGGATTGCAAGGTCACCTTCACAGCCAACGGCGATTTGTATGTGGAAGCACCCGGTTACAAGGTTCTGGAGCCTGCGGCCAAGGCGGATCAGGTGGAGCAGAAGCTTGAAGCATCTGGGAAGTTGACGCACCGTTACTTCTTGTTTGCACAGACGGCGACCCCAGGGAAGGTTCCCTTCGCCTTTGACGTTCTGGTGAACGGGGTCACGGTCAAGGAGTTCGACGCGGAGCTGAGCCAGGTGACCCAGGAGATCACGTTGAACATGAAGCCTGGGAAGAACGTGATTACGATCAAGGCTCACTATCAGCCGAGCAAGAGTGCGTTGCCACCAGCGGTTTACCAGATCTATGTCGGCCGGGGGGAGCCGGTGAACGGCTCTCTTGAGATCAACGAAGTGTTGGTGGAATACAAGCAAAAGGGTTCCGACTCGGCATCGGGGACGCAGTCTTTTGACGTGAATGCGGAGTAGCCCGACATGAAGCGCAACTCTGGGCCTGTGATGGCACAGGCTCCTCCCAATATTGCGTTGTTGAAGTACTGGGGGAAGCGCGACAGCGCCTTGAACCTTCCAGTAGCCGACAGTCTGGCTGTTTGCCTGGATGATTTTCACACCACGGCGAAGATGCAGCGTGCTGATGCGCCCGCTGACTCCTTTGTTTGGAATGGCCAGGAGATGGGGCCTCCCTATCGTTCTCGATTCCAGCGCATGGTGCGATTTGCCAGAGAGCGATCGGCTCGGGACGAGGTCATCCAAGCGGAGATCAAGTCCACGCTGCCGCCGCGTATCGGCTTGGCGGGGAGTGCCGCAGCGATGTCGGCGTTTGCCTTGGCCCTATCGGAGTTCTTCGACATGGGCCTTCATAGCCGCGAGTTGTCGGCGCTGGCCCGGATGGGCTCGGGGTCGGCGGCACGCTCCATTCCCGACGGATTCACCTGGTGGCACCGAGGGCACCTGACCGATGGGACCGACAGCTTCGCGGAGACAATACTGTCCCACGACGCCTGGCCCGAGCTTCGAATTCTCCTCATCATTCTGGACACGGAAGGGAAGCGGGTCTCCTCCACCGACGGAATGGTTCGGGTCGCACAGACGTCTCCGCATTTCGAGGCCTGGACGCACCAATGCAACTTCCTCGCTCCCATCATGTTGGAGGCCATTCAAGCCCAGGATTTTGAGAAGCTGTCGAGTCTGGCTCAAAGCAACGCTCAGACGATGCATGCGTTGTGCATGACTGCTCAACCGCCTATCGTCTATGTCAGCTCAGCCACGTTGCGGGTGTTGGAGCATTTGGAAGAGCTTCGCCGCGCTCACCCCCTCTTTTACACGTTGGATGCGGGTCCAAACCCCATCGTCTTCACCTTGGACGGGAGCTTGTCGACCATCGAATCGAGCCTCGCCGCTTCCTTCCCCAGGGCGAGTGTTCAGGCGTGTCGTCCCGGCCCGGGAGCGCGCATTGTGAAGGGAAACGGGGCCATCAAATGATCCGCCGAGGGACCGTCCCAGCAAAGCTCATGCTGGCCGGTGAATACTCGATACTTCTCCCGAACAGCGCGGCTCTTCTCCTTGCACTGGAGGATGGGTTCGAGTGGGAATTCGAGGAGGGTTCCGGGGATTTGCGGGTGGAATTGCCGGACATCAATTTCGCCGAGGCTTACAACTGTCGCTCCCTCTATCCGGCAGGCGCTGGGACTCCCGCCGGGGTTCGTCTGGTTCTGGAAGTCGCCAGGCACCTGGGTATTGACGGGGGAAGATTTCGATTTGGCCGTAGATTTCCGCTCCCCTCTTCGGGAAGTGCTGCACTTGTGGTGGCCGCTGCTCGAGCCATGGCGCCGGGAGGTTTGGACGATGACACCTTGTTTCGTCTTGCTGCGACCATTCACGGGGAGATTCAAGGAGGGGGTTCAGGGGCGGACGTGGCGGCCTGCGTTTTTGGAGGGATCGTCCGAGTGACTCGGGGTGTTGGCATGCTTCCGTGGGAGGATGGTGGGGACTCGTGGCCCTTGGTGGAGAGCCGTCCGTGGACCGGGAACCGCCGTTGGTACCTTTGCGGGGATAGCGGAGAGCGGAGCGATACGGGTGAAATGTTGAAGCAGCTTGGGACCGCGGCGATGGCGCCTGACTGTCTGGAGTCGCACAAAGCGCGTTCGAACACGTTGGTTTCCGGTTTGTGGGAGACGGATTCGGCGAACTGTGCGGAGGCGGCCAAAGGAGCCAACGAATCGTTGAGAGAGTTGAACCGACGGGTGTTGCCGGGCATATTCACGAAGTCCATGGACGAGATGTTGCAGAGCGCCGGTGTTCCCTGTCGACCTTCGGGGGCCGGAGGAGGGGATTGTGTGATTGGTTGGTCGACGGACTTCACCCGGGCGGAGCGTGGGTTGCGTCGTTGGAAGGAGTTGGGGTATCGGGGGTGGCTTATCAATCCGGACGGTAGCTTTTGCGAAAAGACTCGGCGAGGAGTTCGGGAATGAGGTCGCCGGCAGCTTCCAGGGCTGTGACTTCGTAGGCAGAGCGGTCGGTTCGATACCAGGCTCGATAGGGTGCCCGCATCATCAGGCGCCCGAACAGCGGATGTTTCCCTTCTACCGTGGAAAACAGCACCATATTGGCAGCGTTCTTTCCCATGTCCTTCCAGAATCGATGGATGGCCGTGACCCCTTTGGAGAAGGCGGCAACGTCATCAACATTCAGTTGATTGAAGGTTCGCTTGGACGCATGGACGACTTGCACCTCTGCTGCGGCCAAAGGTGCGAAGGCCATGAAGAAGGTCCACTCACCGACGGTCATCAGTGCCCGGTCGGACTCTTCCTCGTGACGAGCCAGCGCCAGGAGAAAAGAGTGGTTTTCCTGCGATTTTTCCCCTTCACACTGGGTGAGGAGTTGGTGGTAGCTCATGGGTTCTCGGTCGATGTTCACCTGGATATGGGGATGCAGCAGCGCTCCCCCTGATGACGGGAGGATGTTCTGCGTGATGGCCTGGTAGCTGCTTAGCGGGTCCAGAGTTTGGATTGTGTGCACGTAGTCGAGGCAGTTGCCCAAGGCGTCCTCGTATTCGCCGGCGGTGAAGTCCCCCAGTGGGATGTGGTGTTGTGTGGAGAAGATGGTGACGGCGGAGTAGCGACCGTAGGGCATGAGGTTTGGGAAGAGAATGGACTCTCCCTTGATGAAGCGGCCGTCGGGGTGGATGTGGGGTGGGAAGCGAGGGGTCATCTTCAACACGTTCCCTCCGCAGAAGGGACATCCTCTGGTGGCTTCCACTTGTTGAGAGATGTCGGGGCGCCCCTTTGGGTTGGTGGCCGGGTCCACTGGACGCTTGCCCGTGATTCGGCAGGAGAAGCCTGTGATGGGGTCCACTCGGCGTCGTGCGGTGTAGTGGCTGGTTGTGTTATCGGGGAGGATGAAGTCCCCCTCGAGGAGTTGTTCGGTAAATTCCAACATGTCGGTTCTCCGCAGGCTGATGGTTCTGGCGCGTAGCGCCAGGATTGGGTTTCCCTTTGTGTGACCCCGGTTGGTCTCTTTGATGTGAATGCTCGCACATTCCAGAGGCTCTTTTCAAGGAAGCGTTGGAAGGCTACACTGTGGAGCAATGAAGGAATCAGACACAGCGGGGCTTCCCGCCAAACCAGCAGAATCTGGCGCAGAGCCTGCCCTAAAGCGCCGTCGATTTGCGTGGTCTCTCAAGTGGACGATTGCGTTGATCTCGTTTGTGGGGTTTGTGGGCGCTTTGTTCGTGGGTTGGGTGGTCCTATTTGAAGAGGTGGATTCGAAGAACCCGGTTCCGGTTCTTCCTGGTAGCAATGCCGTCGTGCTTACTTTGGAGCCGACCTTCCAATGGCCCGGTGGCAATGGACCGTGGCTGTTTTCTTTGGAAGAAGAGGGGGCAAAGGGGGAGGGAGGTTTCGAGAAACGCACGGAGTCGAACCGCTTGATTCTCCCCGAGGGGGTTCTACGCCCTGACCGGGCCTATCGCTGGCGGGTGGTGACGCTGGACAGGTCTGGAGAAGAGGAGGACGAGGTGGTGGTTCGTCGGTTGCGAACCCAGAAGGCGGCGGTTTCGAGGGGAGGGGAGGGGGACTTGTGGGTTTACCCGAGTCAGTATGTTTTGCGCCGACGCCATTTTTACAGCCCCCTTGCGTTGGAGGTTCGGTTCCCTGGGGGCTACCACATCGAGTTGCCCGACGAGTTGGTCTTCATGGACGGACGCCGGGGGATCGACGCCCACGGTTCGGCGGTGTTCTCGTTGCAGTTTGCCCCATCCATGGCGGGGAACGAAGTCGCGGAGTGGGGAGAGGTGATCGTGTCGGCCCCGGGGGAGGAGTTGACGATTCCGCTGTCGTTGGACCCGGTGGACCTGGGGGAACTTCTGGAGACCGGGGATCCGGGGTTCTGGCTTTACGAGGACACGCCGGCCTTTTCGAACTTCGAGGAATCGGTGCTGGCGCGCTTGACCCAGGGAACGTGTGTGGGGATTGCGATGACGGTGAAGCTCTTTTTCGAGCGAGCCAGATACGGTGGAGGGGTTGGGGAAGTGGCGGACAACTTTGGTCCCGTGGCGATTCTCAAGGCGCTGGTGTTGGGACGTCCGCTGGTGTTTGAGGGGGTTGGCTCGTTTCGGGAGTTGAGCCAGAGACGGGCCGGGTTGTTGCGAGACATCATGAGTCAACTCCACCTGGAGAATCTGAATCCCCTCAATGCCCGCTCGACCATGGCGGAGGTGCTTCGCTTGCCGTCCACCAACACCGAGGAGGCCATCTGGCGTTCATTGCGCCGTGGTGATCTGGCGGTGGTCGCAGGCTTTCGGCTTCGTCGCAAAGTGCTCAAGGCGGCGGAGCACTATCTCTCTTTTGCTGTGCTGGACTCGGGCCATGTGTTTCTCGTGTACCGAGGTTGGCGCTTTGGTCAGGGGAGTCTCTTTGCGGTATACGACCCCAACTACGAGTATGGCGAATCGGGAGCCCGCCAGACCCTCCTTGTCTATCCCCGTGGAAGCCGGCCGCAGTATCGGGTGAACGGGGAGCTTCGGGAGGCAATGGTACGCTTCGTCGTCCTGGATTCAGCGGAGGCGACGTCGTTGCTGGTGTTGGCCCTGGAGAGTTCTCGCCAGAAATTTGGAGAGGTGCTAAAGAAGCTGCGCGGCGTTCGCCCCTGACAGCGTAGCGCCGATTTCGGGAACATATTATTCTCCCTTCCTGCTCCTTGTGTCTCGAAATCAACCGTGCTAGCGTGTAGCACGATCCGGCGCGCCGGGTATCGGCGTGCGGTTCACAAGTGGCTGAAAACAAACCATCGAAGCAGGAACAGGGGACCCAATGAGCGACCATGTGATGACGAAGGAGGAACTGATAAGCAAGGCTCGAAAACCGGCGGAAGATGCCATGAAGCTGCACCCGTTTTACCGCGGGAAGGTGAAGATGGTACCGAAGTGCTGCATTCGTGACGTGAGCGACTTCGCCATCTGGTACACTCCGGGTGTTGCCGAGCCGTGCATGGACATCTATCGGAATCCCGAGAAGGTCTACGAGCACACGAGCAAAGGCAACATGATCGCAGTGGTTTCGGATGGAACTCGAGTCCTCGGCCTGGGGGACATCGGCCCTGAAGCAGCGCTTCCGGTGATGGAAGGAAAGGCCATCTTGTTCAAGTATCTCGGTGGTGTGGACACGGTGCCCTTGTGCCTGGACACGAAGGACCCCGAGGAGTTCATCCGCACGGTGAAGATCCTGCAGCCCTCTTTTGGCGGCTTTAACCTCGAAGACATCGCCAAACCGAAGTGTTTCCACATTCTGGACACCCTGCGCAAGGAATGCCACATCCCCGTTTGGCACGACGACCAGCAAGGCACGGCGGCCGTGACGGTTGCCGGGCTCATCAACGCCCTGAAGATCGTGGGCAAGAAGATGGGGGCGGCTCGGGTCGTTCTCAACGGCGCCGGCGCTGCCAACGTCGCCATTGCTCGGCTGTTGCTCAAGGCTGGAGTCAACGGCGACAACATGATCCTGATTGACCGCAAGGGTGGCATCGCTCGCAATCGTCCCGGACTGGAAGCAGATGAGTTGGCGAAGTTCGAGTTGGCTGCGATGACCAACCCGTCCAACTTCACCGGAACCCTGGCTGAAGCGTTGGAAGACGCTGATGTGCTCATCTCGTTGACTCAGCCTGGGCCGGACGTCATCAAGAAGGAGTGGATCTCGAAGATGGCGAAGGACTCCATCGTCTTCGTGTGCGCCAATCCGATTCCAGAGATTTGGCCCTGGGATGCCAAAGAAGCGGGTGCCCGCATTGTCGCCACGGGGCGTTCCGACTTCCCGAACCAGGTAAACAACTCCCTGGGCTTCCCAGGTATCTTCCGTGGCACGTTGGACGTCATGGCGACGACCATTACCGACGAAATGTGCCTGGCAGCGGCCTACGAACTGGCGAAGACGGCGGAAGACCGAGGTTTGGACCCCGAAAAGATCATCCCCACGATGGACGACTGGGAGATCTTCCCTCGAGAAGCCGTAGCAGTGGGTCAGAAGGCCATCGAACAGGGCGTCGCTCGAATCAAGATGTCTCCTTCCGAGGCCTTTGATCTGGCGGAGCGCATCATCAAGGAAGCGAGAAACGAGATCGACTACCTCATGAAGGAAGGGTTCATTCCGGCTCCTCCCGCGGGGCTGTAGCAGCAACTCTTCCACCGAGGAAGACGTTTCCTTTTCCCTGCCTGACCACCCAAACCTGTTTCACAACAAGTTCGATGCTGTAGCCGGTGCGCTGATGCCGAGTTGTGTTTGAAGGATTCTCGGGGGGCCGGTCAGTCTTCCATCTGCAGGCGGTTGGCATAGAACATTTCCTCGGTGAGGCCGAAGCGAACTTTGAGGTACTTTTGAACATCCGGGAGCATGTTCCAGAAGGGTTCGTAGAGATCCGCCAGCTCGGCACTGCGAGCGGATGTCTGCTCTGGACTTGAGTAGTGCACCATGACCCGAACGCCCTCTTTTCCGAGCCCCACGGTGTCGTCGTGCTGGAGGATGACAATGGGCTCGCCGGAGCCTGGATTCTGGAGCAGTTCTTCGTACTCCAGGTGGGCTTCCTTTGCCTTTTCAAAGAGACGGGCGTTGAGAAGCAGCAGCTCCACGAGGCGGTCCTCCTCTGCGGAGGTGATTACCCCGGAAGCGTAGCGAGTCATGAGAGATTCCAGGGATCGGGCGTCCTTCTTGATGACTGCGGCGAGGATGCGATTGGCGACAGCTATCCCCATCAATCGCAGGGGGTCTGGGACAGTTGTGGCTTCGTCGGTTCCCGGATAGTTGAACTCTGGAATGGGCTTCACCGAGAGGGTGGTTGTGGAGTAGGAGATCTCTTCGGCGGTATCGAGGAGGATTTCTCCAGCCGGAGCGGCCACCAACTGGGAGGAGAATTCCCCGGTGACGGTGGTCTTTCGAAGGTTGCCCTGGACGGTAATTTCGAATTGGGGAACGGATGCTTTGAATTCCTCGTCGAGGAGACGAAGTTGTTCGACGAGGTCGGCCAGTTGCTGTTTCTGGGTAGCGAGCTTGGTTTCAAGTCCCATGTAGTATCGAGAGCCCTTCTTCATGTGGACGTGGGGGTTGTTGAGGGTGAATTCGAGGTCTTCCACCCTTTTGGCCTTCTCTTTTCGCCTGTTTTCAAGGAGCTTGCGGGTTTCGATGATCTTGGCGTGGCGGGGATTGTCGATCTTCTGGAGGATCTTGAACTCTCTAACCTCGCTTGTGACCATCGGCTTCGTGACCACTGTCCCGCTGAGAATGAAGGCCTTCTCGTTGTCTGTGTCTTCGGTAATAAAGCGGGGGAACTGGTTCTTATACCGTTCCATCATGGACTCGATCTCGTCGGCCATTGCAGGGCTGTTGGGGAAGAAGTGGAGGGGCTTGAGTTGGAAGCTGTAGCGCTCCTTGAAGCCTTCCATGAAACGAGCGAGGATGACGTCCAGTTTCCATTCCGCTGGAGCGACGATGGAGAGGCCGAGGATCCCCAGCAGGCGGGTTCCAACGACCCCCTTCTGGAGGTAGTCATTGAGCCAGGAATAGGCCTTCTCCTGGATCTTCTGGTGCATGTTGTGGCGCTCGTCGATGGGGAGGAAGAGTGCGTAGTTGTAGGCCAACTGGAGTTTCTCGGTGGAGAAAGCGGACCCCACGAGACCGACCAGCTCGTCGGAACCCGTGCGAGAGGGATACGCGCCCAGCTCGATGCCCAGGGAATCCTTCACGAGGGGCGCCAGGGGTCGAAAATCGAAGGCAGCGTCATTGACAAAGAAGGGGTTGGCTGGGAGAGGCTTGTCGGAGAGGAAGTTTCGCCCTTCACGTTTGATTCGAACGAATTCATTTTCTGAGAAGGTCTGGCCAATCCCGGTGGAGTTGAGAATGGTAGACTCGATTTCGTAGGGACCCTGCTGTTCCATCCGGACGACCCCGGCCCGCAGCAGCGATATGCAGCGCCGTCCCCCCCAGTTATTGAGGATCGTATCGTGCCAGATTCGCAGCCTGGCGATGGCCTTTTCTCGCGCAGGGGCCAGTATGATTCCGGCGACGGCGTTTCTTGTGTACACATTCCTCCGAGAGGTGACCGCTCCTCCCTGAATTCGCAGTCCTCCGCCCATGTTGCCGATGAAGTGGTTGTTCAGGAGTTCGACCAGGGCGAGGGTTCCTGCCACAAGCATTCCGGGTCCGGTTCCCCCGGAGAAGCGGCAGTCTTCGACGAAGAGCGTGGACTTGGTCACGGCAGCGACGGCGACGTCGGGTCCCACGCTTGTGGACCAGAAGGAGATGCCGGAGACTTTGACGATGGATTCTCGCACAAGCAGGGCAGTTTCCTTTGCCACGAGGTGAGTTTTTCCTCGACCTTGCCCTTTGAGGTTCACAGTCTTGTACTCAAGAACGGCACTTCCGCGGTACACGCCGTCGCCCAAAACGATGGTATCCCCATCGGCGGCGGCTTTGATGGCCTGATCGAGGGAAGCAAAGGGAGTTTCCCGTCCTTCGATCATGATGGGGAAGGGCTTGAGGTCGGTTGGCTGCTTGTAGGCCATCCGTTGTTCAAAGGCCTGGATGACCCCATTGGAAGTGTACCCTGGTTTGATCCGAAGATCGGTTGTTCCCGAGCTGGTTCCACACCCGAAGAGGAGGGGGAGGGTGAGCAGCGAAAGCATGGCAAATCGTCTTGTTTTCATAGGCTTCTCAATCGCAAAAGTTTTTGACAGTCTCGGGGTAAACAAGTGTAATAGGGTGTCATTTTAAACGGGCTTCGGTTCCCTAGTCAAGAGGTTACCATGAGTGAGAGTAGTCGTTTTGCCACATTCACGTTCGAACATCAGTTTCCGCACCCCATCGCGGTGGCTTTTCGAGCGGCGAGAACGGTCACGGTCTCGACAGAGAAGGCAGCCTTGTACGTAGCCACTGTGGACGCTCTCGTTCGGCATGTGACAGCCCTTTTATTGGCGGACTATCGCTCTCAAAATCCTTCCGAAGAGTCGTTGAAATCGATTGAGGAATCTCTTCACCATCCAACGTTGGAGCGCTACTCAACACTGGCCCTGAAGCTCGCCGGCCTGCTCCAGAAAGCTCCGTTTTTTCCTGAATTGGTTGCCACATTGCTGGGGGATGGGGGGAAAGTCCTCGAAGATGCGACGGCGTTGAGCCACGAGGTGTTGATGAACAGCGACACCTTGACCAACGAAGAGAGCGCTTCCGCGCTGTTGGGAGACTTGGAAGAGGCCGTCTTGCTGCTTCTGGAAGCTTTCAGCGTCCTGGCCAGCCGCCCCCTCGGCGTTTTTCGACGGCAACGGGACGCCGGGGAAGGGTTTCAGGGATTCTTTATTCGCTGGATGGGTTGTGGCGGTGCTCCCCTCCCAATCTCCGTGGAGTTCGCTGAGGACGTCCCGGTGGAGACCCCGGTGTTGCTCTCCGAAGACACCACTCGGCTGTTGCCCCTGGCCCCCTTCGTGATGCAAGACCGCCACCCCACCAACGGGATTGAAGCCCTTTATGTGATCAACGGGTTGCGGGATTCGCACACCCTTCGATTGGAAAACTTCCTCAGCGGAGGGTTCATCACCTGTCCGCTGACCCTGCAAGGGGAAGCCGCTCCCTTCGTAGAATACATCACCCTGGACGAATCCACCGGTTCTCCGATGGAGTTGACCCCAAGTCCAGAGACCCTTCAGCGGATGCGCTTCAAGAGCAAGCTTCTGTCCGCCGAGAAAGTGGTCGGAAATCGATACAAGACGATGGGTTTCATTGGCCGCGGGGGCGTTGGAGCGGTGTATCGCTCCTTCGACCTGGACGGGGGAGAGGACAAGGTTGTGAAGGTGCTTTACCCCGACCTGGCTCGCAGCGAGCACTTCACGAAGTACTTCCTGGAGACGGGAAAGCTGTTGTCGAAGCTGGAGCATCCGAATCTGGTGCCGGTGGTGAGCGCCGGGTATTCGGCGGACATCCAGGAGAACTACATCGTCATGGACTACATGACGGGTGGTTCCCTGTTTGAATTGATGTTGCGTCGGGGTCTGCTTCCCTTGAGGCGAGCCCTGGAGATCGCCATTGGAATCGTGTCCGCCGTGGAGCATCTCCACTCCGTCCAGTTGATACACGGGAGCGTCCATCCCGGAAACATCCTCTTTGACAAGACCGGTGCCCCCCGCCTGGGGGACTTCGGCATCTTGACGCTTCCCACCTCTCGAATGGCCGCGCTGCGACCTCTGGAGCGGATCCACTCGGTTCGTTACGCAGCTCCGGAGATGTTGATGGGGGATCGGGTGGACAACCGGGCCGACCTCTACTGCATCGGATTGGTGCTATATGAGATGGTCACCGGTCGGGTACCAGCCAAGAGCGAGTTTGTTCCTCCTTCCCATGTGATTTTCCCCCTCCCCGAGTCCATGGATGCAGTGCTGCGGGTCGCCTTGTCTGCCCAGCCGGCTCGTCGTTATCCCACAGCAGAAGCGTTCCGGAGTGCTTTGGAAGAGGTGCTCAGCGACCTCGGCGAGGAATACGCCGTGAGCCCCACGGCGACGGCTCAGCAGTTGGCGGGGCACTTGTCGGACGTGCAGTTCGGGCATTCGGAGACCCTCGACCGGGAACGAGAAGAGTTCCTCGCTGCAGAGGACTGGGAGGGAGTTGCACGCACCTTGCACATGAAGCTCGATGAGGTCTGGGATCTCGACGAGAAGGTCCACTGGATGCTGGAGTTGGCCGACATCTACTTCGAGAAGCTGAGCGATTCACAAAAGGCCGTGGCTCTGTACCGAGATTCCTTGGAGCTGGCCCAAGACAACACCAAGGCCATCTCGGCCCTGCTGGCACATTTTGAGAAGACCGAAGAGTGGGAGAGTCTCGCTGAATTGCTCCAGGATCTGACGACACAATCGGAATCGAAGGCGCAGAAGGTGGACTACCTCGAGCGCCTGGTGGAATTGTACCGAGACAAGCTGGACGATCAGAAGCAGGCAGCGGACTATCTGGAAGCTTTGGTGGATCAGGTGGGAGCTCGATCGGAGTACATCGAGCAGCTTGTCTCTCTCAAGGCCGAGGTGGGAGACTGGGCTGGAGCTGCAGAAGCACTGGAAGCCTGGCTGAGGGCATCCGAAGGTCGAGAGCAGACGTTGAAGCTTCTGCGGGAATTGGGCCATTTGTACGGCGAAAAGCTGGCAATGCCGGAAGAGGCGGTTCGAGTCTGGAGCAACGTGCGTGAACTCCAACCTGACGCACGGGACGCTCTGGAAGCGCTTCGCGCTTTGTATCGCCAGACCTTCTCGTTCCATTCGCTGGCGGAGCTGCTGCGAACGATGTCTCAGAGCGCAGAATTCTCTGACGATGAGAAGCTGAGCCTGCTCCAGGAGTTGGGGGAAGTCCTCTCCTCCTACCTTTACGACAGCAGCGAGGCTACCCGAGTGTGGGAGAGCGTGCTGGAACTGCAACCCCGCCACTATACTGCGCTCTCTTACCTGGAGCGCCTGCACCTGAGGGAAGGAAGACACGACAGATACCTTGAGATTCTGGATAAGAAGATCCTCCTGGCCACGGACCCCGATGAGAAGGCCACCGTCTTGCTGAGTGCTGCCAAGGCTCGCCTGCAGCTTCTGGGGGACGTCGCAGGGGCTGGAAAGATGCTGGAAGAGGCCCACGAGCTGGTTCCAGAGCACCCGGGGGTGCAGGAGACGTTGGAGCAGTACTACCAGGATCATGCTGACAGCGACACGCTGGCTGCCTACCTGCTG